>DASSXE010000476.1:0-6270 GCA_035704125.1 Arthrobacter sp. | reverse complement strand
ACGTCATCATGAAGACCGCCGCCTGTCTCGCCGCCGTGATCGCCGGCGCCGCCGTGACGCTGGTCGTTGCGCAGGGCCTCGCCTCGATGCTGATGCTGGTCGGCGCGCTGGGCGGATTCGTCCTGGCGCTGGTCAACACCTTCAAGAAGCAGCCCTCCCCGGCGCTGATCCTGGCGTACGCCGCCCTCGAAGGCCTGTTCCTCGGCGGCCTGACCCGCATCCTCGACGGCATGTTCCCCGGCGTCGGCCTGCAGGCCGTGATCGGAACCCTGTCCGTGTTCGCCGTGACGCTGGTGCTGTTCAAGAGCGGCAAGGTCCGGGCCAGCCCGCGGGCCATGCGCTTCTTCATGATCGCCCTGGTCGGCTACGCCGTCTTCGCGTTGATCAACATGGTGCTGATGTGGACCGGCGCCGTGCAGTCGCCGTTCGGCCTGCGCACCTCCTTCGAGATCTTTGGCATCCCGCTGGGCGTCTTCATCGGCCTGCTGGCCATCGGCCTGGCCGCCTTCTCCTTGATCATGGACTTCACCAGCATCGAGGCCGGCGTGCGCAGCGGAGCCCCGCAGCGGTTCTCCTGGACCGCGGCCTTCGGCCTGACCGTCACCCTCGTGTGGCTGTACGTCGAGATCATCCGCCTGCTGGCCATCCTCCGCGGCGACGACTAGCCCGGAGCCGGCCGGAGCACCCCGGACGGCCCCGCACCCCTTTGAGACAGCGGACCCTGCCACACGGCAGGGTCCGCTGTTGCGTTCCGGCGGCGTCTTTCGGCGGCGAGCGGGACGACAGTGGCGGCCGCGGCTCGCTCAGGCCAGACGCCGGGCCCCCGCGGCGGGGCGCACCCGGAAGATGTCCGGCGCCGTGAAGTCCGCCCGGCGGAAGGCGAACCCGACGGCGTCCCGGACCGCCTGCTCGGCGTCCGCCGGGACCAGGGCGATCGCGGCCCCGCCGAAGCCTCCGCCGGTCATCCGGGCACCGATGGCTCCGGCGGCGCGGGCGGTGTCCACGGCGAGGTCCAGTTCCGCGCAGGAGATCTCGAAGTCGTCCCGCATGGACGCGTGCGAGGCGTCGAGGAGCGGCCCGATGGCGCCCGGGCCGCCGCGGTCCAGCAGGTCCACGGCCTTCAGCACCCGCGCGTTCTCGGTGACGACGTGCCGGACCCGGCGGAACGTCTCGTCGTCCAGCAGGCCGGCGGCTTCCTCGAGATCGTCGACGCCGACGTCACGCAGCGCCCGGACCCCAAGCACGTCGGCGCCGAGCTCGCAGGACGCCCGCCGCGCCGCGTAGCCGCCGTCGGCATGTGAGTGCGAAACCCTGGTGTCGATCACGAGCAGGACCAGGCCCGCGGCCTCGGCGTCGAAGGGCACCAGCCGGACGCTCTGGTCGCGGCAGTCCAGGAAGAGAGCGTGGCCCGCCGTCGACCGCAGCGACGCTGACTGGTCCATGATCCCGGTGGGGGCTCCGACGAAGTCGTTTTCGGCCTGCTGGGTGGCCAGGACCATCTCCTGCGGGCTGAGCCCGGCCCCGGTCAGTTCGTTGAGGGCCAGGACGGCGGCGCATTCGATAGCGTGCGAGGACGACAGCCCGGCGCCGCGGGGGACGTCCGAGTCCAGCAGGAGGTCAAGGCCCGGGACGGCCAGTCCGCGCTGCTGCAGGGCCCACACAACGCCCAGCGGGTACTTGGTCCACCCCCGGGCGGAGGCGGGCTCCAGCGCCGTGACATCCGCCGTCGTCAGCCCCTGGTTGCCGAACGTGGACAACAGCCGCACGGTGTTATCCGGACGGACCCGGACGGCCAGCCGGGCCACCCGGTCGATCGCGAAGGGCAGGACGAAGCCGTCGTTGTAGTCCGTGTGCTCGCCGATCAGGTTGACCCTCCCGGGGGCCTGCCAGACGCCGTCGGGCGCGGCCCCGAAGGCCTCGCGGAACCGGGACGCCAGCGCGCCGGCCGCCGAGGGGATACTGCCGGGGGTACCGCTGGACTCTCGCATGACCTCATTCGACCAGACATTCCGGGCCGGCGGCAAAGTTCCGGCGTGTACCGCGGGCCGGCGGTTGGGTACGGTGGTGCCCATGGACCCCTCAGCTTCCCCTGCAGCCCCCGCCGGTACCGCCCCGGCTCCCGACGACACCTTCGCCCGCCGCTACGCCAGCGGCCGGCAGTACGAACTGCGCCGCGGCGACGCGCTCGCCGTCGTCACCGAACTCGCCGCCGGGCTGCGGCTCTACAGCCGCGGCGGCACGGCACTGACCGAAACCTACGCTGACGACGAGATTTCCCCCGGCGCCGCCGGCATCATGCTGGCGCCGTGGGCCAACCGGATCGAGGACGGGATCTGGTACCTCGACGGCAAGAAACAGCAGCTCGACATCACCGAGGTTTCGCACAACAACGCCAGCCACGGGCTGCTCCGGAACGCCGCCTACGAACTGGTGGATGAATCCGAATTCTCGATCACCCTGGAAGCCGCGGTGTTCCCGCAGCACGGCTACCCGTTCCTGCTCCGGCACCGCGTGCGCTACGGGCTGGACGAGAGCCTGGGGCTCACCGTCAGCCAGACCCTGATCAACGACTCCCAGAACCCGGCCCCGTTCGTCCTCGGCGCCCACCCCTACCTCCGGATCGACGGCGTGCGGACCGAAGACCTCACGGTGACGGTCAACGGCGGCACACGCCTGGTCACGGACGAGCGCCAGATTCCGCGCGGCACCGAGCCGGCCGGCGGTGACTTCGACCTGCGGTCCGGGCGGCTGGCCGGGGAGCTGGACCTGGACAGTGCCTACACCGACCTCACGGCGGATGACGACGGCGTGATCCGCAGTACCCTGAGCGCCCCCGACGGCCGCAGTGTGAGCCTTTGGCAGGATGCCCGGTGCCGTTACGTCCACGTCTTCGTCACCGACAAACTGCCGGGCCGGACCAAGGCCGTGGCGCTGGAACCGATGACCGGGCCGGCGAACGCGTTCAACAGCGGCGACGGCCTGCGCTGGCTGCCGGCGGGGGAGCGGTTCACCATGACCTGGGGTATCAGCGCGGACCTCGGCGGCTGACCCGGCCGACGGGTTACGACGGCGGCCGGGATGCGGCGGGAAGGGGGCCGGGTCCACGTTTCCTTTCCTAGCCAAGCTAGGGAATTATGGGGTAATGACGCCAGCTGATGACGCCCGCCAGACCGATTCCCCGCTTCCCGGCTATGCCGACCCGGAGCTTTCCGCGCCGCCGGCGGGGGAGGCCTCCGGCCGGACGGACGAACACGCCGCCGGACCGCGCGTGCGCAGCGACCGGGAACTGGACGAGGACATCCCGTACGGCATCCGGATCGCGGCGTCCTGGGCATGGCGGATCGGCCTGATCCTGCTGGTCACCGGAACGCTGATCTGGCTGCTGAGCAAAATCAGCTTCCTGATCATCCCGGTGATGGTCGCGGCCCTGCTGGCCGGACTGCTCAGCCCCGTGACCCGCTGGCTGCGCCGCCGGAAGGTGCCCAACGGTCTGGCCGTCGCACTGACCCTGCTCGGTTTCATCGGCGTGATCGCCGCGGCGCTGGCCCTCGTCGGCCGGCAGCTGACCGCCGGCTTCGGGGAACTCTGGGGCCAGGCGCTCGCCGGCGTCCAGCAGGTCCAGACCTGGCTCGCCGAGGGGCCGCTGCACCTGACGGCCGCGCAGATTGACACCTACGTGCAGGACGCCACGGCCGCCCTGCAGAAGAACAGCAGCAGCATCGTCAGCGGGGCGTTGACCTTCGGCAGCACGGCCGGGCACTTCGCCGCCGGACTCCTGATCGCCTTGTTCGTCACCATCTTCTTCCTGCTCGAGGGCGAACGGATCTGGCGCTTCCTGGTCCGGCTGATGCCGCGGAAGGCCCGCCCGGCCGTCAACGGCGCCGGCCGCCGCGGCTGGACCTCGATGGTCAGCTACACGCGGATCCAGATGTTCGTCGCCTTCGTGGACGCCCTCGGCATCGGCGTCGGTGCCGCGATCATCGGAGTCCCGCTCGCCCTGCCGCTCGGCGTCCTGGTTTTCATCGGCTCCTTCATCCCGGTGGTCGGTGCCCTGTTCACCGGCGCCATCGCGGTGCTGCTGGCCCTGGTGGCCAACGGTCCGGTCAACGCCCTCATCATGCTGGGCATCGTGCTGCTGGTCCAGCAGCTGGAGAGCCACATCCTGCAGCCGCTCGTCATGGGCAAAGCGGTCTCCCTCCACCCGGTGGCGGTCATCCTCTCGGTAGCGGCCGGGTCCTACCTGGCCGGCATCCCGGGCGCCCTGTTCTCCGTTCCGATCCTCGCCGTAGCAAACTCGGCCATTCGGTACATTGCGGGCAGAACGTGGGAACATGATGGAGAGCTGGCGGCCGCAGGCCACCAGGGCCGTCCCGCCCTTGCCGGCGCCGGCGAGAACCCGGACTTCAGGGAGGCCAGCCTCCCCCGCACCGATACCGGAACCCCCAAAGGAGACTAGTTCGTGAATACCCTCGAGACCCTGCCCGTCACATTGGACGATGTCCTGGAGGCGCAGAAGCTGCTCGACGGGATTATTACGCGGACGCCGGTGGAATCGTCGCGGGCCCTCGGCAGCCTCGTCGGCGGCGACGTTTACTTCAAGTGCGAGAACCTGCAGCGCGCCGGATCCTTCAAGGTCCGGGGAGCCTACGTGCGGATGGCGAAACTGTCCCCCGAGGAGAAGAAGCGCGGGGTGGTGGCGGCGTCGGCCGGCAACCACGCCCAGGGCGTGGCCGTCGCCGCGAAGGCCCTGGGCATCAAGGCCCGCATTTACATGCCGCTGGGCGTCGCCCTGCCCAAGCTCGCCGCCACGCGCAGCCACGGCGCCGAGGTGGTGCTGCACGGCCATAACGTCGACGAGGCGCTCGCCGAGGCCAAGCGCTACGCGGACGAGTCCGGCGCTGTCTTCGTCCACCCCTTCGACGACGTCGACATCGTGGCCGGCCAGGGCACGGTGGGGCTGGAGATCCTCGAGCAGATCCCGAACGTGGACACCATCCTGATGGGTGTGGGCGGCGGCGGCCTGCTGGCCGGCGTCGCCGTGGCGGTCAAGGCCAGGGCCAAGGAACTGGGCCGGGAGATCCGGATCATCGGCGTGCAGGCCGAAAACGCCGCCGCCTACCCGCCCTCGCTCGCCGCCGACGCACTCGTACCGCTCAAGCGCGTTTCCACCATGGCGGACGGCATCGCCGTCGGCCGTCCCGGCCAGCTGCCCTTCAGCATCATCCGCGAACTGGTCGACGACGTCGTCACGGTCAGCGAAGACGCGCTGGCGCGGGCCCTGATCTTCCTGCTGGAACGGGCCAAGATGGTGGTCGAACCCGCCGGCGCCGTCGGCGTGGCCGCCCTGATGGAAGGCAAGATCGAAAACCCCGGCACCACCGCCGTCGTGCTCTCCGGCGGCAACATCGACCCGATGCTGATGCTCAAGGTCATCCAGCGCGGCCTCTCCGCCGCCGGCCGCTACATGACCGTGCGGATGATGCTCGATGACCGGCCCGGCTCGCTGGCGACCATCGCCCGGATCATCGCCGAGAACGACGCCAACGTCACCGGACTGGACCACACCCGGGTGGGCGGGTCGATCAGCATGGGCGACGTTTCCATCACCGTGAACCTGGAAACCAAGGGCCACGAGCACTGCGGCCAGGTCCTGGCCGCGCTCCGGGCCGAGGGCTTCCAGCCGATCGTGGTGCATTAGGCAGCCGCCGTGCTGGAAGCGCCCGAAGGGGAACGGCGCCGCGACACCACCGCGGCCCGCGCCCGGCAGGGACTGGCGGTGGTCGGGTCCTTCGTGCTGCTGCTCTACGCGGTGGAGATCGTCAACGCCCTGATGCTGCACTCGCTGAACCGGACGTTCGGGCTGCGGCCGCGGACCCTGGAAGGCCTGGCCGACATCCTGACGTTTCCGCTGCTGCACGCCAGCCTGGCCCACCTGCTCTCCAACACCCTGCCGCTGATCATCTTCGGCTTCCTGGTCTTCCTGTCCGGGCTGCGCGTGTTCGTCACCGCCCTGGCGGCCAGCTGGCTGGGCTCCGGTGCGACCGTGTGGCTGATCGGCGGCTACAACATCACGGTGGGCGCATCCGGGCTGGTGTTCGGGCTGTTCGCGTTCCTGCTGGTCCGCGGTTTCTTCAACCGCCATTGGGGGCAGATCCTGCTCTCGGCCGTGCTGTTCCTGGCCTACGGCGGGATCCTGTTCGGCGTCCTGCCCACGGTGGCCGGTTACGTCTCCTGGCAGGCCCACCTCGGCGGTGCGGCCGGCGGGGTGGT
>DASSXE010000458.1:0-5810 GCA_035704125.1 Arthrobacter sp. | reverse complement strand
TTGCCGATGACCAGGGCGATCTCGCCTTCGAAGCCGAGCAGCTCGCAGCCGGCCGGGCGTTCGACGCTTGAGCCGCTGAGCGCCAGGGAGGACGATGGCTTCAGGAAGTACGACGGCTGCTCGGGCGTCCGGCCGCGCTGGGCCGCCCGGCTGGGGTAATTGATGTGCACCGCGATGACCTTGCGGGCCGAGGCCAGGGTGTGGTCGGTGACCTGTTCCAAGAACTACTCCTCATCGAGTACGAAATCGTATACGATCACTATTGCGTACCGGGGGCGTGGCCGTCAAGCCCTTCGTGACGCGGAATTCTGAGGCACTTGTAACCTGCGTCATACCTGCCGTACAGTCGGGAGGCAGCAGATAACGTTCTATTATCGAACGTCAAATTCTAATATCGAACACAGTTATTGCCCGACCGCCACACAACGAAGTGAGGACAACCCGTGCATTTCCACCACCACGGTTACGTATCCGGTGACCCGCGGGTCCAGCCGGCCGCCGGCGTCGGCCTTGACCGTCCCGCCGAACTTCCCGGCGAGGTCGACGTCCTCATCGTGGGCACCGGACCCGCCGGAATGCTGGCTGCCGCGCAGCTTTCCCAGTTCCCCGGCGTGACCACCCGGATTGTTGAGCGCCGGCCGGGCCGTCTGGCCATCGGGCAGGCGGACGGCATCCAGGCCCGCAGCGTGGAGACCTTCCAGGCCTTCGGTTTCGCCGAGCGCATCACCGCCGAGGCTTACCGCATCACCGAGATGGCCTTCTGGAAGCCGGACCCGGCCGACCCGTCCCGCATCGTCCGCGCCGCCCGCACCCTGGACGATCCTGCCGGGATCAGCGAGTTTCCGCACCTGATCGTCAACCAGGCCCGCGTCCTGGACTACTTCGCCGAGTTCATGGCCAACGCCCCCACCCGGATGAGGCCCGATTACGGCTTCGAATTCGTGCGGCTGGAGGTCGGCGAGGGGGAGTACCCCGTCACGGTCACGCTCGCCCGCACCGCCGGGCCCGACGCCGGCACCGAGCGCACCGTCCGGGCCAAATACGTCGTCGGTGCGGACGGCGCCCGGAGCAAGGTGCGCGACTCGATCGGCTGCACCATGGCCGGAGACAAGGCCAACCATGCCTGGGGCGTGATGGACGTGCTGGCCAACACTGACTTCCCGGACATCCGGACCAAATGCGCCATCACCTCCGGCTCGGGCGGCAGCATCCTGCTGATTCCCCGCGAGGGCGGCCACCTCTTCCGGATGTACGTGGACCTGGGCGTGGTGCCGGAGAACGACGCCGGCGCGGTGCGCGGCACCGGCATCGAGCAGATCATCGCCAAGGCCAACGCCATCATCCACCCCTACACCCTGGACGTGCGCAACGTCGCCTGGCACAGCGTCTACGAGGTGGGCCACCGGCTCACCGACCGGTTCGACGACGTCCTGCCGGAGGACCGCGGCACGCGCGTGCCGCGGGTCTTCATCACCGGCGACGCCTGCCATACGCACAGCGCGAAGGCCGGCCAGGGCATGAACGTCTCCATGCAGGACGGGTTCAACCTGGGCTGGAAGCTGGGCCACGTGCTGGAAGGCCGCAGCCCCGAGACCCTGCTGGCCACCTACTCCGCCGAACGCCAGGTGGTCGCGAAGAACCTCATCGACTTCGACAAGGAATGGTCGACACTGATGGCGAAGAAGCCGGAGGAGTTCAACAGCCCCTCGGAACTCGAGGACTTCTATGTCAGCACCGCCGAGTTCCCGGCCGGTTTCATGACCCAGTACGCGCCCTCCATCGTCATCGCCGAAGCCAGGCACCAGGAGCTGGCCACCGGATTCCCGCTGGGAAAGCGCTTCAAATCGGCGCCGGTGGTGCGGGTGTGCGACACCAACCCGTTGCAGCTCGGGCACCAGGCCAAGGCGGACGGCCGCTGGCGGATCTACGTCTTCGCGGATCCGGCCGTCGCCGGTGCGCCGTCGCCCACCACCGACCTGGCGCGCTGGCTGGCCGGCGACCCCGAATCGCCCTTCGCCGCCATGCCGGAGGGCCTGGACCGGGATGCCTGGTTCGAGGCCAAGGTCATCTACCAGCAGGACCATACCAACGTGGACATCACGGCCGTCCCCGAAATTTTCAAGCCCCAGGTGGGACCGTTCAAGCTCACCTACCTTGAGAACGTCTACGGCACGGATCCGGCGGGGGACATCTTTGATCTCCGCGGCATCGACCGCGCCGGGACCGTCGTCGTGGTCCGCCCGGACCAGTACGTGGCCAACGTCCTGCCGCTGACGGCGACCGCCGAGCTGGCAGCATTCTTCGCCCCGCTCCTGCCAAACCGCAGGCCGCTGGTGGTTCCTTGACCCCGGCGGCGGCCGGTGTTCGAATAAGGGCCAGGGCGGGTTCTTCGGCAGGCCCGTCCGGCGGGTTCCCGGACTCCGGTGACGGATCCGGGCTCTGCGTCCACCACTGCCGCAGCCCGAGCGCACGGAGGTTGCACCATGGACACCGGATCACAAGCCGGACAGCCGGCCAGGGATTCCGTCGAATCTGACCCCGCCTACGACTTCGCCGAGGACGCTCCGGTGGCGGACGCGGAGACCGCGGACGAGGAGCTGCTGGAGGAAGCCGACCAGCGCATTCCACTGGAAACGGAGGACTTCCTGGGCGACGAACAGCCCGTGGAGCCCCTGGACGCTGAGGAATTCCGCGCCCCGGAGGAAGAGGAATAGGCCCAGCCTTCGCCGAGGTCCCGACGATGCCGGGCGCCCGGTGGGCTGCGGCGGCGCCACGCCGCGGGAAACGCCGCGGGACGCGAACCGCCGTCGTGCCCCGCGCAGGGTTCGCGGCACGGCGTGTCCGTTGCCGCGTTCCCGTGTTCGTCTGCCATTAGGATTGGCTCCAATGCTGGGGCCGCGCGGCCGGCCGTGAAAGGTTCCTAATGAAGGCTCTACCCGTTGAACCGAGCAACGTTCCCGTGGCGATCGGCTCCAGGATCCGTGCCGCCCGGCAGTCGCAACGGCTCACCATCGAACAGGTAGCCGACGCCACCGGCCTCACGAAGGGCTTCCTGAGCCGGGTGGAACGCGATCTCACCTCGCCCTCAGTGAGCTCGCTGGTAACCCTGTGCCAGGTCTTGTCCATCAGCATCGGCGACCTGTTTGCCGCGCCGGAAACCCACCTCACCAAACGCGGCGATGGCCCGCGGATCTCCCTGGGCGGTGAAGGAATCGTGGAACGGCTGCTGACGGCCCGGTCCGAACGCCGGGTCCAGATCATCCAGGCCGTCATCGAGCCGCGCGGCCGGGGCGAATCCGAGCTGTACGCCGTGGACTGCGACGTCGACGTGCTCCACGTGATCAAGGGCAACATCAGGCTGATCCTGACCAATGAAGAATTCGACCTGGAAACCGGCGACACCGTGACCTTTCCCGGCCGCGAGCCGCACACCTGGACCAACCTCACCGACGAGCCGGTCGAGGTGCTCTGGGTACTGGTGCCCGCCGCCAGCCAGTAGCTCAAGCCGGGAACCGCGCGCACGCGGTCGCCTGCGTCCCCGTACGCTCCTGCCCAGTTGCCGCCGTCGGAACCCGCCCGGGCGCCGGGCCGGTCGGCGGCCTCCCGCTGGTCTGCGGGGGGCGGGAGTCGAGTAACCGGGCGGGAACGTCCGGCCGCCTACCCGGCGATGCGCGGGCCCTGCTCCAACACGGCCCTGACTTCGGCGAGGACGCGCTCCGGTTCGAACCAGATGTGCTCGGGCATGTAGCGGAGCACCGCAAAACCGCCGACCGTGGAGGCATTGTTCCGGCCCAAATCCCGGCGCAACGAGTCCCGGCTCGAATGAAACGCGAAGCCGTCCACCTCGATGATCAGGAACCCCGCGAGCAGGAAATCGACGCGTCCAATGCCGGGCAGGTAGACCTGGGCGTCGTAACCGATTCCATTGGAGGTGAAGAGATACTGGGCGTCGACCTCCACGATGGACTCGGCGCGCAGATCAAGCTGCCGTAGAGCCTCCCGGGCCGAGCCGGACCGGTCCGCGGTGAGGTGGGCGTTCAGCAATTCCCTCGGGACGCCCAGCAGCCGAAGGGCAGAGGTGGCGATGGCGGTTGATGCCGGGGGAGGAAGACAACCCAGGGCATGCAGGACGACGTCTTCGACGGCGGCCACCGGCGGCCCGGCCGGGCCGTCGAACCGCACAGTCCGGTGCCGCACGAAACCGCTACCGTGACCGTGGTTGCAGGCCAGATGGTGCTTGGCCGGCGGCTCCCGCAACCAGAGCCCGTAGTGGGCCGCGGCGCTGGCGCAGGTCACCCGGGCATTGTGCTGGACGGCGGCGAGGAACTCCGGACGGCACCCCGGAAGGACGAAGATGCCCCGCCGTGGCTGATGGGTGGCCGAGGCGAGCCGGCCAATATCCCTGCGGGTGTAGCCGGCGGCGAGGAGCTGGCCGGTCCGGGCCACCCCGCCCAGTTGGCTCAGATAGGTATGAGGGTCCATGGGGTCCAGTTGGGGCCCGGGCCGCCCCGCGTGAAACCGGAGTCCCGGCGTATCTGGACAACTTCGGGGAACTCCCGCCGCCGTTTCCGGGCGCTCCTGCCCGGTTACCTCCACGGTCATCGGCTCGAACCGGCTGCCATCCGCTGGTTTGCGCGGGTCCGTCCGGGGCGGCCGACCTGGCGTAGGGAGTAACCGGGCAAGAGCGTCCGGCCCGCCAGCTACCAACATGAAAGGTAAACAAATGATGCTCAACAAGCAACTTCAAGTGTATGATGGCAGTCACACCGTCGGAACATTTCCAGAAGGAGGCGCCCCGCTTGGAAGAGCTGCGCATCGAGGCCAATGGCAATCTAGGCCCCATCGATTCCTCCCGCATCCCGCGCTACGCCGGAGCCGCCACCTTCGCCCGCCTGCCGCGGCTGGACCAGGTCGCGAAGGCCGACGTCACCGTCGTCGGCGTGCCCTTCGACTCCGGGGTGTCCTACCGGCCGGGCGCCCGCTTCGGCGCCAACCACGTCCGCGAGGCCAGCCGCCTGCTCCGGCCTTACAACCCGGCCTGGGACGTCAGCCCGTTCGAGAACATCCAGGTGGCCGACGCCGGGGACATGGCCGTCAACCCGTTCAACATCAACGAGGCCATCGAGTCCATCCAGCAGAACGCCCTGGACCTGACCGCGAACGGCAGCAAGCTGCTGACCCTCGGCGGCGACCACACCATCGCCCTCCCGCTGCTGCGCGCCGCGGCGGAGCGTGCCGGCCAGCCCGTCGCCATGCTGCACTTCGATGCCCACCTGGACACCTGGGACACCTACTTCGGCGCCGAATACACCCACGGCACCCCCTTCCGCCGCGCCGTCGAGGAGGGCATCCTGGACACCGAGGCGATCAGCCACATCGGCACCCGCGGCCCACTCTACGGCAAGAAGGACCTCGACGACGACCACCGCTTCGGCTTCGGCATCGTCACCTCCGCCGACGTCTACTACCAGGGCGTTCTGGAAACGGTGGCCAAGGTCCGCGACCGGATCGGCAACCGCCCGCTCTACATCTCCGTCGACATCGACGTGCTCGACCCCGCACACGCCCCCGGCACCGGCACCCCGGAAGCAGGCGGCATCACCAGCCGCGAACTGCTCGAGATCATCCGCGGCTTCCGGGGAATGAACCTGGTGGGGGCCGACGTCGTTGAGGTCGCCCCGGCCTACGACCACGCGGACATCACCGGCGTGGCGGGAAGCCACGTCGCCTACGAACTGCTCACCCTGATGGCGGATAACGCCGTCGACGGCGACCGGACGACGGCGGCGAACGGCTACGCCGCGCAGGCT
>DASSXE010000416.1:0-10757 GCA_035704125.1 Arthrobacter sp. | reverse complement strand
GCGACGTACTGCCAGATGGAGGACCCGGTGAAACCCACCACGGTGTCCACGCCGAGGGCTTTGGCGAGCCGGGCAGTGTGCTTCATTTCCTCGGCGGCGCGCTGCCTGACGCCTTCGGGGTCCCCGTCGCCCCAGACCTTGGCTCCGACGATGGCCTCGTGCCGGAAGTCGATGGGGTCATCGCAGACCGCCTGGCCCTTGAGGTGGTTGGAGATCGCCCAGACCTTGAGGTTGTATTTGTCCAGCACGGCGAGTTTGGCGTCGACGTAGCCGGGTTCGTCCCAGCGCCAGGCGTCCAGATGGTCCCCGGAGACGGCGATTTCCAGGCCGTCGTAGCCCCAGTCGGAGGCCAGCCGGGCGACCTCCTCGAACGGAAGGTCGGCCCACTGGCCGGTGAACAGGGTGTACGGGCGGGGCATGTCAGGCTCCTTCGGCGGAGGGGGCGGCGGGCGGGGTGGTGAGTTGGATGGTGGAGCTTTTGGCGGCCGAGCTTTCCTCGACGGCGGCCAGGACCCGCTGGACGCTGAGCCCGTCCTCGAACGACGGCGACGGCGCGGTGCCGCCGTCGACCGCCACGAGGAAGTCCCGGATTTCGTTGGTGAAGGAGTGTTCCCAGCCGATCGTGTGGCCCTGCGGCCACCACGCCCCAATGTACGGGTGCTCCGGTTCGCTGACCAGGATGCGGCGGAAGCCCTGTTCCCGGACGGGAAGGGTCGCATCGAGGAAGCCCAGCTCGTTCAGGGCTTCAAGATCGAACAGGAGGGAGCCCTTGCTGCCGTAAATTTCCAGCTTGAGTGCGTTCTTCTGCCCGGTGGCCACCCGCGACACCTCCACCGATGCGATCGCGCCGGAGGCCAGGACCAGGGTGGCCCAGGCGGCGTCGTCGACCGTCACCTCCTCGGGGCCGTCCGGCCCGGGCCGGGTGGCGGTGAAGGTGTGCAGCCTGCCTGAGACTTCGGTGACCTGTTCTCCCAACAGGAACAAGACCTGGTCGATCGCGTGCGAAGCGATGTCTCCGAGGGCGCCAGACCCGGCGGTCTCCTTGTTCAACCGCCAGGTCATGGGCGCCTCCGGGTCCACCAGCCAGTCCTGCAGGTAGGCGGCGCGGACGTGCCGCACCTCGCCGAGGCGGCCCTCCGCTATCAGTTCCCGGGCGAGGGCCAGCGCCGGAACCCGGCGGTAATTGAAGCCGATCATGGACTGCACCCCGCGGCCGCGGGCCTCCCGGGCCGCCTCCGCCATGGCTTCTGCCTCGGCGAGGGTGTTGGCCAGCGGCTTTTCCACCAGGACATGCTTGCCGGCCGCGAGGGCCGCGATCGCGATCTCGGCGTGCATCCAGCCCGGGGCGCAGATGTCCACGATCTGGATGTCGTCCCTGGCGATCACCTCGCGCCAGTCCGTGGCGGATTCGGCCCAGCCGTACCGGGCTGCCGCCGCGGCGACGCCGGCGGCGTCCCGGCCCACCAGGACCCGGCGTTCGAAGGCCGGCACGTCGAAGTAACTGGCGACATTCCGCCAGGCGTTCGAGTGTGCCTTCCCCATGAAGGCGTAGCCGATCATCGCCACCCCGAGCGGTGAGGGGGCTTCGTGGTCCAGCATCAGCGGCATCCTAGAGAGTAGCGGCGGTAGGGTCCCAGTCCGCGGGCAGCGGCGGGGCCGCCGATGCGGTACTGGCCAGGTCGACGAAGGTTCCGGTCTCAATGGATTCGGCGATCGAGACCATCGCATCGAGCACGTGGTAGGCCATCTGGCCTTGAGCCCGGTGCGGAACCCCTGCCCGGATGGCGCGGGCCATCTCCAGGACGCCGGTGCCGCGGGAGGACTTTGAACCGACGGCCGGGATGATCTCCGGCGCCTCCGCGCCGCGGCGCGTGAGCAGGATGTCGCCGTCGAACATGTTCGGGTCGGGGAAAGCAATCGTCGCCTCGGTCCCGTTCACCTCGACAAAACCCGCACGCTGCAGGTTGGAGTCAAAGCTGAAGATGCTCTGGGATGATTCGCCGCCCGCGAATTGGGCAATGGCGCTGACGTGGCTTGGCACGGTGACGTCGAATTCCTCGCCCGCCTTGGGCCCGGAACCAATGACGCGCTTCTGCCGGGAGGTGGACCCGAAGGCCGCCACCTTGGCGATGGGTCCGAAGGTCTGCACAAGCGTGGTCAGGTAATACGGCCCGATGTCGAAGAGCGGTCCAGCGCCCTCCTGGAACAGGAAGGCAGGGTTCGGATGCCAGGATTCCGGGCCGGGGGACTGCATCAGCGTCAGGGCGGTCAAGGGGACGCCGATGCCGCCTTCGGCGATGATCCGCAGGGCCGTCTGCAACCCGGCGCCCAGGAACGTATCGGGCGCGCAGCCCAGGCGGACGCCCGCCGCGTCGGCGGCCTTGAGTAGCGCCAGCCCGCTCTCCCGGTCCAGTGAGAAGGGCTTTTCGCTCCAGACGTGCTTGCCCGCGTTGACGGCTGCCGTGGCAACCTCCACATGCGCGGCGGGCGTCGTCAGGTTGACGACGATTTCGACGTCCGGATGGGTGAGTGCAGCCTCGACGCCTCCGGAGGCGGGAATGCCGAACTCAGCGGCGCGGGATGCGGCAGCCTCCTCGAACATGTCGGCCACGACGTGGACTGTCACGTCCGGGAAGCTTGTGAGATTGCCCAGGTATTCCTTGCTGATGACGCCGGCGCCGATGATGGCGACGCCGACCGGGCCGGTCCGCGGAGAGCTTGTGGTCATTATTTCCCTGCCTTCAGGTACGTCAGCGAGTCGCCGACGGCGTCAAAAATGTCCCCGTTGAAATCGTCGAGCTCCACGACGCCGGCCTCGAGGTGCTTGGCGGCGGCGATGATCTCCCTGATCGGCATTTTTCCGGCGCCCACCGCGACCTGGTCTTTGTCCTCTTTGGTCAACGGGCCGTCCTTGATGTGGATGAAGCGAACCCTGTCGCCGAGACGTTCAATCAGCGCTACGGGATCCTCGCCGCCGACGGCGGCCCAGTAGGTGTCCACTTCGAGGACCACCCGGGGATCCAGGTGTTCCGCCATCACTTCGAGCGCGGAGCGGCCACCGATCCGGTTTTCAAGTTCGAACTCGTGGTTGTGGTAACCGACGGTGATGCCGTACTCGGCGCCCTTGGCGGCCGCCGCGTTCAGCGCCTCCGCTGTGGCCTTGACATCGGACTCCGTGGTCCAACGCGCGCTGTCGACGTGCGGATCAATGACCGTCCCAATACCCAGCTTCTTCGCGGCCTGGAAGATCTCATCCTGGTCGGCACGGAGCAACGGGGCATGCCCGGAGGGGGCCGTCAGCCCGTTCGCGTCCAGGGCGGCCGCGAGGGCGTCGGCCGTAGCCACGAAGTTGTACGGCTCCACCGCGGTGAAGCCCAGTTCTGCCACGCGTTTAACCGTGCCGTCCAAATCTTCTTCCAAAGGGCCACGAACGGTGTAAAGCTGAAGCGAGTAAGTCACAGGTTCTCCTGGCGTAGATGCTTTCGTTGCGGTGCCGGTCCCGGCAGATGCTGGCGTGTGCGCGACGAGGGATGAGTGATGACCGCCGCTTCAGCAAAGCTAGAACAGCTTTTGTCGGCCGTCAAGCAAAAGTTGTGCGTAGTTAATGGCAAATGGTGATTGTGACAGGAATAAGCCCGTCATGCTTACATTGATCCATGTCGACCCCGCCCGCCTCCGAGCTGCGTTCCTCCCGCATTCCCGCGCCTGGCGCGCCGGCAGTCACGCAGTCGCGGACGGGAGAGTTATTCCAGCTTCTGCGCGACGGCCGGGCGCGTACCCGTGCCGAACTCGCTGAGCTGACCGGGCTGGCGAGGTCCACCATCACCGCCCGCGTCGACGCGCTCAGTTCAGTGGGCCTCGTCGGCCCGGCCGGCGAGGCCTTTTCGTCCGGCGGACGCCCGCCCTCACGCGTCGCCTTCCAGCCCTCCGCCCGCATTGTCATGGCCGTTGACGTCGGGGCGACGCACATCCTGGTTGCTGCGACCGATCTCAGCGGCCGGGTCTTGAACGAATCTCGGATGGACATCGAGATCTCCGCCGGGCCGCAGGCGGTGCTCGACCTTGTTGTGAAACTGTGCCGCACGCTCCTGGCTCAGACCGGAAGGAGCGCGCGCGAGCTGGCCGGCATCGGAATCGGCCTGCCCGGACCCGTGGAACACGCCAGCGGCAAGCCGGCCAATCCGCCCATCATGCCGGGTTGGGACGGCTTCGACGTGCCGCACTATATCCAGCGCAGTTTCGACACCCACGTCGTCGTCGACAACGACGTAAACATCATGGCGCTGGGGGAGCGGGCCTTCTTCTGGCCGGATATCGAGAGTCTATTGTTCGTCAAAGTGGCCACCGGGATCGGGGCCGGCATCATCAGCAACGGCCTGCTGCAGAGGGGCGCCGACGGCACCGCCGGCGACATCGGGCACATTCGGGTGGCGCGCGGAGACGGCCTGCTTTGCCGGTGCGGCAACTACGGATGCCTGGAAGCGCTGGCCTCGGGACCTGCGGTGGCCGCGGCGCTGACCGCCGACGGGGTGCCGGCCGAGACGGGTGAAGACGTTCTTCGGCTGGCCCGTGGCGGCAACATCAAGGCCGTCCAGGCCATGCGCCAGGCCGGCCGCGATCTGGGGGATGTCCTGGCCATCTGCGTGAACCTGCTCAACCCGTCCGTGATCGTGATCGGCGGCGGGCTGGCTGCGGGCGGGGAGTACCTGCTGGCCGGCGTCCGCGAGGTGGTCTACCAGCGTTCCCTCCCACTGGCTACTGCGAGCCTGCGCATCGTCCAGTCGATGGCAGGCGACGAGGCCGGCGTCCTCGGGGCGAGCCGCATGGTCATCGACGACTTCCTCTCGCCGTCGAGCATCGAAGCCCTGCTGGAAAAGGCCTAAGAACCCGGTGCGGGGGCACCAAAAAATCTTTCCCCAACTGAGATCAAACTTTTGATTGACCATCAACATAAGTTCCACTAGTTTTGTGGAAAGTCCGGAGGCCGGACTCTTGATGTGCATAGCGAATCTCAGACAAGGAAGTCATGAAGTGAAAATTCGTACCCTTGCTGCCACGGCCGCCATTGCGGCCCTGGCATTGACGACATCCGCCTGCGGCGGCAGCAGCAACTCCTCTCCTTCTTCGTCCTCCGGATCGGACGGCTCCGGCTCAGGCGCCACGCTCACCTACTGGGCCAGCAACCAAGGCACCAGCCTTGATAACGACAAACAGGTCCTGACCCCGCAGCTGGAGAACTTCACCAAGCAAACCGGGATCAAGGTCAACCTGGAGGTCATCGGCTGGAACGACCTGCAGACCCGCATCCAGACGGCCGTCACCTCAGGCCAGGCGCCCGACGTCGTCAACATCGGCAACACCTGGGCTGCTTCGCTTCAGTCCACCGGGGCGTTCATGCCGTTCGATGACGCCGCCTTCAAGGCCATCGGAGGCAAGGACAAGTTCGTCAAGACCGCCATGGATACCGGCGGGGTCCCCGGACAGGATCCGACCTCGGTTCCGGTCTACGGGTTGGCTTATGGGCTCTACTACAACAAGGCGATGTTCTCGGCGGCCGGACTGACTCCCCCCAACAACTGGGAGGACCTCGTCACGGACGCCAAGAAGCTGACCACCGGCGGTAAGTACGGCTTTGCGCTGGCCGCGGGCAGTTACACCGAGAACGCCCACTTCGCGTTCATCAATGCCGCCCAGAACGGCGCGGACCTCTTCGACAAGGACGGCAAGCCGACGTTTTCCTCCGACGGAGTGGTCAACGGGATCCAGCGGTACCTTGACCTGATGCAGAAGGACAAGGTCGTCAACGTCGGCAACGCCCAGTACGACAACGGCACCAAGGCCGTCAACGACTTCGCCACCGGCAAGGTGGCCATGATCCTGAACCAGAACAACGCCGACAACTCGATCGTGGCGAACGGCATGACGAGCGACAAGTACGGCGTCGTTCCGTTCCCGGCGCCCGCAGACGCCAAGTCCCAGACGGCCAGCCACGTCGCCGGGATCAACCTGTCCATCTTCAAGAACACGAAGAACAAGGACGCGGCCCTCAAGTTCGTGAACTTCATGACCAGTGCGGAGACCCAGACGGCCCTCGACAAGCCGTTCTCCTCCTTGCCTGTGCTCAATTCAGCCACCCCGAACTTCACCGACAACGCGGAGGAAGCGAAGATCTTCTCGGACATCTATTCCACCAAGTCCAAGCCCCTCCCCCTGGTGCCGGCCGAGGACCAATTCGAAAGCACTGTCGGCAAGGCGATGAACCAGATGTTCGCCAAGATTGCCTCCGGCGGGACCGTCAGCACCGACGACATCCGTACCGCCATGAAGACCGCTGAGCAGCAGGTCGCGGCCGCCGGTTAGCCGCACCTTCGGTGGTGCCGGGTAGAACCGGCACCACCGTCCGGCTGACCGCACCTACAGAAAGGTCTGTTCCCGTGGCTGCTGCAACGGCACCCCCTATCGCTACCCAAACGCCCCCGAAGTCCGAACCCAAGCAACGTCGGCCTCGTCCATCCGGCTGGTGGCTGCCCTACGCACTGCTGGCGCCGGCAGTCGTTTTCGAACTCGTCATCCATGTCATCCCCATGGTGACCGGCATCTGGATGAGCTTCCTCAAGCTGACCAAGGCGTTCATCTCCAACTGGGGCAACGCCCCCGTCACGGGCCTGAAGAACTACGAGGTGGCCCTGGATTTCAACGGCGCCGTAGGGTCAGCACTGCTTCAGTCATTCCTGGTGACCTGTGCCTTTACGATCCTGGTGGTCGGCATTTCCTGGACCCTCGGCATGGCGGCCGCGGTGGCACTCCAGGGGAAGTTCCGCGGCCAGGGCTTCTTCCGCACCCTGTTCCTGGTTCCCTACGCCCTGCCGATGTACGCCGGCATTATCGCATGGAAGTTCATGTTGCAGAAGGACACGGGTGCGGTGAACCACTTCCTCTATGACAACCTCCACCTGGGCGGAGACAAGCCGTTCTGGCTGATCGGCGACAACTCCTTCGTCGCCGTCGTCGTGGTGGCCATCTGGCGGCTATGGCCGTTCGCCTTCCTCATGCTGATGGCCGGACTCCAGTCCATACCGACGGATGTCTACGAAGCGTCCGCGGTTGACGGGGCCAAGCCCTTCCGGCAATGGCGTTCGATCACCCTGCCGATGGTCCGGCCGGTGAACATGGTCCTGCTCCTGGTGATGTTCCTGTGGACCTTCAACGACTTCAACACCCCGTTCGTCCTGTTCGGCAACGCGCAGCCCCCCGCAGGGGACCTCATCTCGTTCCACATCTACAACGCCTCGTTCCTCACCTGGAACTTTGGTTCGGGTGCGGCCATGTCGGTGATGCTGCTGCTGTTCCTGCTGTTCGTCAGCGGCATCTACCTGATCGTTCTGAACCGGAGGTCCCAGCGTGCGTGAAACCAGCGGTTCCAAGGTCTTCCGGCTGATCGTCGTCGCACTGCTCACGGTCTTTACGGTGGTTCCCGTCTACGTCATGATCACCTCGGCCATGAAGCCACTGTCCGACGTGCAGGGAGAGTTCACCTGGTGGCCGACGGCGGTGACCTTCGCCCCCTTCATTGACATGTGGAAGACGGTGCCGCTGGCCTCGTACTTCGTCAACAGCGTCATCGTGGCCGGGGCCGCAACCATTCTCAGCCTGATCATCGCGGTGTTCGCCGCCTACGCCATTTCCCGCTACCGCTTCCTGGGCCGTTCCGTCTTTTCCACTACGGTCCTGTCGACGCAGATGTTTCCGGGCGTGCTCTTCCTGCTGCCTCTGTTCCTCATTTTCGTCAACATCAACACCACGCTCGGGATCCAGCTGGTGGGCACCCGCGCCGGCCTGGTGATCACCTACCTGACGTTCTCGCTGCCCTTCTCCATCTGGATGCTGGCCGGTTACTTTGACGGCATCCCGCGGGACCTGGACGAGGCCGCCAAGGTGGACGGATGCGGGCCAATGAAGGCCCTCCTGCGGGTGGTGCTGCCCGCCGCGCGGCCCGGGCTGGTGGCAGTTGCCATCTACAGCTTCATGACCTCCTGGGGTGAGGTGCTCTTCGCCTCCGTCATGACCACCGACGCCAACCGGACCCTGGCGGTGGGCCTGCAACTGTATTCCACCCAGACCAACGTGTACTGGAACCAGATCATGGCGGCGTCCCTGGTGGTCAGTGTCCCGGTCGTCGTTGGATTCCTGTTGCTGCAGCGCAACTTCGTCGCCGGGCTCACCGCCGGCGCCGTCAAATAAGCCAGCCCTGAAATAAGACAGCCCTGAAATAAGCAAGCGGCGCCCGGTCCTCCGTGGACCGGGCGCCGCTGGCCTGCGGGCCCTTGCTGGCGGCGCGACCGGAACATGAGGTCTCATTCCTGTCGCTTTCCGGCGCCGGTGGCCGACGCGTGATAGCAATGGAATTGATGAAATCATACTTCTGCCCGGACGCAGCCCCGCGGGTACTGCGGTGAGCGCTATCGCCAGGCAACCCCGCAGCTGGCTCATCATGCTGGCCATCGGCCTGATCGCCCTGAACATGCGCGGACCGTTCGTCGCCGTGGCGCCGGTGGTCCAGAACATGCGGCAGGACCTCGGCTTCACACCGGTCGAAATCGGCTTCCTGACCGGAATCCCCGTGCTCTGCTTCGCGCTCGCGGCCCCGCTGGCGTCGCTGGCCGGCCGGAAACTGGGACCCGAGTTCGCGATCACCCTGACCCTGCTGGGCGTGCTGCTCGGCGTCGTCGTCCGCTCCGCCGGCGGCGGCGCCCTCGTAATGCTCGGCACCGTCATCCTCGGGGTCGCGATCACCATCGGCAACATTGTGGTGCCGCTGATCATCCGGCGTGACTTCAGCCCGGCCAAACAAGGCGCGGCCATGGGAACCTACACCGCTGCGCTGAACATCGGCTCGTTCGTCACGTCCATGGTGACCGCCCCGCTCGCCGAGTGGCTTGGCTGGCGTCCGGCCATCGCGGCGTGCGCCCTCTTCGCCCTGGCCGCAGCTGCCGTGTGGGCCCTGGCCGTGGGCAACCGCTCCGTCCGGCCGGAACCGATCCCCGGGGCGGACCCCACCAGGGCGGCGGCGGGAGCGCCGGCGTCGCCATGGATCACCGTGGCCCTGACCGCGGGGTTCGCCGGCCAGGCCTTCTCCTACTACGGCGTCACCGCCTGGCTGCCCAGCCTCCTGGCTGACGAGATCGGCCTCGCGCCGTCGGCGGCCGGCGCCGGGTCCTCGCTGTTCCAGATCCTGGCGATCGCGGGTGGCCTGGGGGTTCCGCTCGCGGCACGCTTCGCGTCGACGACGACGGTGGGGCTCACCCTGGGTGCGCTGTGGCTGACGGTGCCCCTGGGCCTGCTGCTGGCGCCGCAGCTGTGGTGGCTGTGGTCCTCCCTCGGCGGCGTAGCCCAGGGCGGCGGCATCACCCTGATCTTCATTGCCATCATCCGGCTGGCCCGTGACCAGGCCTCCGCCGGCCGGTTGTCCGCCGTCGTCCAGGGTGCAGGCTACTCGTTCGGTGCGGTCGCCCCCACCCTGCTGGGCTACGTCCATGGAAACTCCGGGTCCTGGACCGGGCCGCTGCTGATGATCCTGGGCTCGGTGGCCATGTTCAATCTGGGCTGCGCGCTGTCGCTGCGGCACATTCCGAAGGCGGCGCACTGAGCCTGCGTCTGTCTGGCCAGGACCGACACGTAAGGCCCATGTCCCTGAAACGGGTCATGGGCCTTACGCGTCCGTTCGACGCCGTTGTCGGGCGGGACAAGGGTTCCGTTGCCGGGCCGCCGCCCCGGATCTCGGGGGGCCTGTTGCGAAGGGCGTGGCAGCCCGGCGGACGGAATTCTCAAGCGGACGGATCCCGCACCGCATGCGGCGCAGGGACCCGTCCCGCAATGGGTTAGGCGGCCACCAGGTCCGAGGCCTTGATGGCGGTGTCCGCGCCGTCGCGTGCCTCGTGCAGGTACCGGTCGTAGGCCGGCAGCGTCAGGAAGGCCGGGAACTCGTTGCTGAGCGTGACCTCTTCGAAGATGTCGCGGGCATCGGCGAATCGGTCCCCTTCGAAGCGCTCCAGCTTGGCGAACTCCTCGTCCAGCATGTCCTCGACCCATTCGTGCGTGATCACGTCGCCCTGGTCCGTGATGGCCCGGGAGAAGATCCACTGCCACAGCTGTGAGCGGGAGATCTCCGCGGTGGCGGCGTCCTCCATCAGGTTGTGGATGGTCACCGCGCCGTTGCCCCGCAGCCAGGATTCGATGTAGCGGATGCCCACCTCGATGTTGTTCCGCACGCCCTGCTCGGTGATCGTGCCCGTGGTGGAGGCGATGTCGATCAGGGCCCGGTCATCCGGGGTGACGTCCTCGCGGAGGCGGTCCATCTGGTGGGGACGCCCGCCCAGGACGCCGTCGAACACCTCGCGGCACACCGGCACCAGGTCCGGGTGCGCCACCCAGGAACCGTCGAAGCCGTCATCGGCATCCCGGGTCTTGTCGGCGCGGACCTTCTCAAGCGCGTTCGCGTTGGCCCCCGCGTCCTTGCGGTTGGGGACGGCGGCGGCCATCCCGCCGATCGCCATGGCGCCGCGCTTGTGGCAGGCCCGAACGAGTTGCTCGGTGTAGGCACGCATGAACGGTGCGGTCATGGTCACCTGATTCCGGTCCGGCAGCACGAAGCGCGGGCCGCGGGTCCGGAAGTTCTTGATCAGCGAGAAAATGTAGTCCCAGCGGCCGGCATTCAGGCCCGCGGCGTGGTCCCGCAGTTCGTAGAGGATCTCCTCCAT
>DASSXE010000325.1:0-3538 GCA_035704125.1 Arthrobacter sp. | reverse complement strand
GACAAGTTCCTTGGCGGCGGCAAGTAGCAGGATCCCGGCGGGGGCCGCGGCGTATGTCGCCGCCTTCGTTGACGGACCCGTGGAATAGGCTTGGTGCATGTTCAAGGAACGCGTAGTTTTCGTCCACGGGGCCGGCAGTTTCGGTGCCGCCGCGTGGCCGAAACAGCACGGCATGGCACTGGCCTATGACGCGCTGTTCCTGCGCCGGCACGGCTTCGACCCGGTCGCCGAGCCGCTGGCCACTGACTTTGCCGCCGACGCCGCGATTGTGCTGGCATCCCTTGGCGACGACGGCCGCGGTGCCGCCGGCGGCCATGTAGTGGCCCACTCGCAGGGCGCCATCGCGGCGATGATGGCCGCCGTCGAACGCCCCGACCTGGTCCAGTCCCTGACCCTCGTGGAGCCGGCCTGCCTCTCGCTGACGGCAGAGCTGCCCGCCACCGCGGCCCACCGGGCCCTGATGCAGCCGCTGTTCGATGTCCGGAACAGCCTCAGCGACGAGGACTTCCACCGCGAATTTGTCCGCCGGGTCTTCGCCGCGCACGCCCCGATCCACGGCAAGGCCGGAGCTGCCGCGGCCGACAACGGACGGGAAGCGCGCCGGCTCCGCCTGCAGGCCCCGGCCTGGGAGGCTCCGCTGCACATCGTCCCGGGCGTCCCGACGCTGGTGCTTACCGGCGGCTGGGAGCCGCTGTACGAGGAGATCGCCGGCTACCTCCGCGAGACCGGCGCCCTGCACCGCACCGCCCCCGGAGGGCACCGGCCGCAGGATTCGAAGGAAGGCGACCGGGCCATCCGCTCCTTCATCGCCGACGTCGTCCGCAGCCGGCACCCCCGGGCGTCCTAGGGCTGGGAACCGGTACCCACGCCGGGCTCCGGCAGGTAGACCTTGCCGCCGGAGGCAAGGAACTCGCTGCTCTTTTCCCGCATCCCGGCGAGGGCCGCCCGGGTGCCGGCGGAACCGTATTCGTCCCGGATGTCCTGGCTGATCCGCATCGAACAGAACTTCGGCCCGCACATGGAGCAGAAGTGCGCTGTCTTGGCTGGCTCCGCGGGCAGCGTCTCGTCGTGGAAGGATTCGGCGGTGACCGGGTCCAGGGAGAGCGCGAACTGGTCCCGCCAGCGGAACTCGAACCGGGCCTTGGAGAGGGCGTCGTCGCGTTCGTGCGCGCCGGGGTGGCCCTTGGCGAGGTCCGCGGCGTGGGCGGCGATCTTGTAGGTGATGACTCCGGTTTTCACATCGTCCTTGTTCGGCAGGCCGAGGTGCTCCTTGGGGGTGACGTAGCACAGCATGGCGGTGCCGTACCGGGCGATCTCGGTGGCCCCGATCGCGGACGTGATGTGGTCATAGCCGGGAGCGATATCCGTCACCAGCGGGCCCAGGGTGTAGAACGGCGCGCCCTGGCACAGCTCCTGCTGGCGTTCGACGTTTTCACGCACCAGGTGGAATGGCACGTGGCCCGGTCCCTCCACCATGACCTGCACGTCGAACTCCCAGGCCCGCCGGGTCAGCTCCGCCAGGGTGTCCAGCTCGGCGAACTGCGCGGCGTCGTTGGCGTCCGCCGTCGAGCCCGGTCGCAGCCCGTCGCCGAGGGAAAACGCGACGTCGTACTTCGCGAAAATCCCGCAGAGCTCGTCGAAGTGCGTGTACAGGAAGTTCTCCTGGTGATGCGCCAGGCACCAGCCGGCCATGATGGAGCCGCCGCGGGAGACGATCCCGGTCACCCGCTCGGCGGTCAGCGGAACATAGCGCAGCAGCACACCGGCGTGAATGGTCATGTAGTCGACGCCCTGCTCGCACTGCTCGATCACGGTGTCCCGGAAGATTTCCCAGGTGAGCGCGTTCGCCTCGCCGTTTACCTTCTCCAGCGCCTGGTAGATGGGAACCGTGCCGATCGGGACGGGGGAGTTGCGGATGATCCACTCCCGGGTGGTGTGGATATCGTCTCCGGTGGAGAGGTCCATGACGGTATCCGCGCCCCACTGGGTGGCCCACTGGAGCTTGTCCACCTCCTCCGCGATGGAGCTGGTGACTGCGGAGTTGCCGATGTTGGCGTTGATTTTGACCAGGAAGGCCTTGCCGATGATCATCGGCTCGGACTCCGGGTGGTTGATGTTGCTGGGAATGATGGCCCGGCCGGCGGCGACCTCGCTGCGGACCCGTTCGACGTCGCAGTTCTCCCGCAGGGCGACGAAGCGCATCTCCGGGGTCACAACGCCCTGCCGCGCGTAGTGCATCTGGGTGACGGTGCGGCCGTCGACGGCGCGGCGCGGGGTCGGCGGTTCACCCTGCCATTCCGCCGAGGCGGCACCGCGCCGGACCGCGGACTTTCCGTCGTCGAGCAGGTTGCGTTCCCGCCCGCCGTAGGGTTCCGTGTCGCCCCGTTCGGCGATCCATCCGCTGCGCAGCGGCGGGAGGCCCTGCACCGGATCACTGCCCGGCCCGGCGGTGCGGTAGATCCGGAACGGCGGGTTCGCCACGCCGCCCGGCGAGGGCTCGAGGGCGATCTCGGTGACCGGGACGCGGAGTCCCTGGTCCTCGACGTACGCGAGGGAACGTGACTTCAGGGACTGGGCAGGGCTGTGCTGGGAATTTGTGGTGCTCAAAGGGTTACTCACTTCCTTCGCCGGCATTACCCGGACAGGTTCAACGGTCGCAGGCTGCATTAGCCCGATCTCAGCCCCTGCAAGGGCACCCGTGTGGTCGTAAACGAAGCTACCACAGCCGGCCGGTACCGGGCCCGGCGCCGGCGGCCGCGCGGATTAGGCTGGGAACCATGACCGGCATCATCGAATTAAGCGGCCCCGTCCTCACCGGCGCGGACCAGCAACGGCAGGGGCTGTGGTCCGTGGACGGCACGCTCACTTTCCGCCGGCCCAAGGCGGCCCCGGACCGCGTGCTTGACGGCTGGGTCATTCCCGGTCTGGTTGACGCGCATTGCCACATCGGCCTCGGCGCGGGCGGGGACGTGAGCGCGGAGACCGCCGAGGAGCAAGCCGCGGCCGACCTCGCCGCCGGCACCCTGCTGGTCCGGGACGCCGGGGCGGTGCACGACACCCGTTGGATCCAGCGGCGGACCGACCTGCCGCGGATCATCCGCGCCGGCCGGCACATCGCCCGGACGCGCCGTTACCTGCGCGGTTTCGCCGTCGAGGTGGAGCCCGGGGACCTGGTGGAGGCGGTCCGCAAGCAGGCCCGGGCGGGTGATGGCTGGGTCAAGCTGGTGGGGGACTGGATTGACCGCGACGCCGGCGACCTGGCCGCGAGCTTCCCGGCCCGCAGCGTGCGGGACGCGGTCAGCGCCGCCCACGACGAGGGCGCCAGGGTGACGGCGCACTGCTTCGCCGAGGAGACCCTGGATGACATGCTCGACGCCGGCATCGACTGCATCGAGCACGGGACGGGGCTGTTGCCCCGGCATCTTCCCCGGTTTGTCGAACAGGGCGTGCCGATCGTGCCTACGCTGATCAACATCGCCACCTTCCCGGACATCGCGGAGCAGGCGAAGGCCAAGTTTCCCCGGTACGCGGCACACAT
>DASSXE010000309.1:0-4426 GCA_035704125.1 Arthrobacter sp. | reverse complement strand
TGGCGGCCATCAGGTCCTCGCGGCGCTCGGAGACCGGCAGCTCGGCGGGGTAGGAGATATGCAGTGTCATGGCTGCACCCAGTCTAGCCGCCGGACATGGGGTTGCCCGGTCCCTGGGCGGGGCCGGGCACGGGCCGGAGGGGTGGGCTAGAAGTTCCGCAGGGTGTAGCCGGTGCTGGGCAGGTCGTGGGCCATCCAGTAGTCTTCCGAGCGGACCGGCGGATTGTGGCCGAGGCCGTCTTTCCGGAGGGCCCGGAGGGTGGCGGCGACGGTGGCGAGGATCAGGACAATGAAGGCGATTCCGATGAGTTCCATACCTCCATGGTTCTCCGCCGCGGCCGACAAAATAAGTGGCAGAAACGACCAAAAAGCTAAAGTTTCTGCCACACTGGAGGCATGATCAATTCAGTGGCGATGATCGTGGTTCCCAACTTCTCCGTCTTCGAATTCGGGACCGCCTTCGAGGTCTTCGGTGTCGACCGGTCCGGCCGCGGCACCGGCGTTCCGGCCTTCGATTTCCGGATCTGCACGCCCGAACCGGGGGACATCCCAATGAAGTCGGGCCCCACCATGCACGTGGGTCTCGGCCTGGCCGCGGCGGACGACGCCGACCTGGTCATCATGACCCCGTTCGGCAAGGATTCGGACGTTCCCGAGTCCGTCCTGGAAACCCTTCGCGCGGCGCACGCCCGGGGAGCCTGGGTGATGTCGATCTGTTCCGGTGCCTTCGCGCTGGCCCGGGCCGGGCTGCTGGACGGCCGGCGCTGCACCACCCACTGGCACTACTCCCGTGAGCTGGCCACCCGCTACCCGGCCGCGATCGTGGACGAGAACGTGCTCTACGTCCAGGACGGACGGATCATCACAAGCGCGGGGACCGCGGCGGGCATCGACGCCAGCCTCCACCTGGTGCGGGTGGAACTCGGGGCGTCGGTGGCTGCAGGCATCGCCCGGGACATGGTGGTTCCGCCGCACCGCGACGGCGGCCAGGCCCAGTACATCGACCGCCCTGTTCCCCGCTGCGGTTCCCAGCCAATGGAGGAGCTGTTGCGCTGGATGGTGGACAACCTGGAAGTGGAGCATTCGGTCAACGAACTGGCGCGGCGGGTCCACATGTCGCCCCGGACGTTTGCCCGCCGCTTCCGGGCGGAGACGGGTGCCACCCCGGCCGCGTGGCTGAACTCCCAGCGGGTGCTCCGTGCCCAGGAACTGCTGGAGACGACGGATCTGACCATCGACGAGGTTGCCCGGGAAGCGGGCTTCGGCCACCCGGTCCTGCTGCGGCACCACTTCGCAAAGGTGCTGGACACCAGCCCGCAGTCCTACCGGCGGACGTTCCGCGGCCACCTCGCAGCGGTCTGAGCTAGGGCTGCTCCGGCAGCTTCTCCCCGGATGCTGCCCGGGCACAGTCCACCAGGGTCCGCCAGGGTCCGGTGACGTGCCGCTCGGGCAGGGTGGCGCGGCGCTGGCCGGCACGGATCCGGTAGACGAAGCGGTCCGGCTGCCCGGTGTCGTCGCCGGGCAGGTCGTCCCACGGGCACGCCTCGATCAGGCCCTGCCACTGGTCCACGGCGTCGGGAGTCTCCGGCTGCACGCTCCAGACACGCTGGATCCCGGCCACGCCGCCGCTGCGCTGAACCGTGATCTTCATGGGTGTCTCTCCACCGGGACTCGTCCTCGTGCTCGGTCGGCACGGGTGCCGCTTACAGCCTCACTTTCACAGTTTCCCACGCCTTCCGGACGGCGTCATGCTCTGCCGACTCCGCACCAAAGAGCTCCTGGGCGGAGGCCACGGTGGCCTTGGCAAAGGCACTGAACGTGGCAGCGGCCTTCAGTGAACCACCGGTCAGGGTTTCGTACCAGATCCGCCCGGGGGCCTCCCAGGCGTTGCCCCCGATGGCCGCCGCCACAAGGTAGAACGCGCGGTTCGGGATCCCCGAGTTGAGGTGCACCCCGCCGTTGTCCGAGCTGGTGTGGACGTAGGAATCCATCGAGTCCGGCTGCGGATCCTTGCCGAGCACGTCGTCGTCGTACGCGGTGCCGGGCGCCTTCATGGAGCGCAGAGCCGCGCCCTGCACCTGGTCGGTGAAGAGGCCCTCGCCGATCAGCCAGCTGGCCTGATCCGCCGTCTGCTGCTTGACGAACTGCTCCACGAGCGCACCGAAGACGTCCGAGACGGACTCGTTCAGGGCGCCGGATTGATTGCGGTAGGTCAGCCCGGCGGAGAACTGGGTGACGCCGTGCGTCAGTTCGTGGCCGATCACGCTGAGGGAAGCCGTGAACCGGTTGAAAACCTGCCCGTCACCGTCCCCGAAGACCATCTGGCGGCCGTCCCAGAAGGCGTTGTCGTAGCGCTGGCCGTAGTGCACCGTGGCATCGAGCGGCAGGCCGTTGCCGTCGACCGAGTTCCGGCCGTACACGTCGGCATAGAGCCGGTGCGTGTGGCCCAGCCCGTCGTACGCCTCGTCGGCGGCCGGGTCGCCGGTGGCCGCCCCGCCCTCCTTGCGCACCAGCGCTCCAGGAAGGTTTTCCGAGGCCTTCGCATCGTAGATGGTCCGCTGCGGCGGGCCGGGCGTCATCTGCCGGAGCCCCGGGGAGACAGCCTGCGCCGAGGCGGTGCGTGAGGCCTGGAAGCTCTTGACGTGCAGCAGGGCCTCCTTTGCCGCGCGGGCCGCGGCTTCCAGCCGGGGCTCGGACTGCCGGGCGGCCAGCCGGCGCAACAGGTATGGCGGAATGATGGAGCAGTACATGTGAGACCCCTTTGCTCTTGCCGATGCGGACAGCCTACGAGCGGGCACCGACATTTGGCAGGGGACGCCGGAAAGCGTCCCGGGTCCGATCCGTTGGATACGGTAGGCCCATGGCGCACACCGAGAAGAAAAAGAAATCCAGCTCCACGCTGCTGACGGTCATCATCGCCTTCGCGATGAACATTCTGGTGGCCGCGGCCAAGTCGGTGGCCGCCGTGCTGTCCGGATCCGCGTCCATGACGGCGGAAGCGGCGCACTCCTGGGCGGACACCGGCAACCAGGTGTTCCTGTTCTTCGCCGAACGGCGGTCCGCCCGGCCGCGGGACAAGAGCCACCCGATGGGCTACGGCCGGGAGGCGTATGTCTGGTCGATGTTCGCTGCCTTCGGCCTCTTCACCGCCGGCGCCGTGGTGTCGATCATGCACGGCATCCAGGGGATCATCGCCCCCGAGCCCGCCGCCGATTTCATGGTGGCGTACGTCGTCCTCGCGGCCGCCTTCGTTTTTGAGGGGATCTCCTTCATCCAGGCTTTCCGTCAGACCAGGAAGGCCGCGCACGAGCTGGACCGGCACACCCTGGAACAGGTCTTGATCAGCTCCGATCCGACCCTGCGCGCCGTCTTCGCAGAGGATGCCGCGGCGTTGGTCGGCCTGGTGGTCGCTTTCGTGGGCGTCTTCCTGCACCAGGTCACGGGCTCACCGCTGCCGGACGCGGTGGGATCCATCATCGTGGGCGTGCTGCTGGCCGTCGTCGCCGTCGTGCTGATCGACCGTAACCGGCGCTTCCTGGTGGGCCAGGGCGTCACGACCGACATCGAACAGTCCATGGCCCGGAGGGTGTTGGAGCACCAGGACATCGCCCGGCTGACCTACCTGCACCTGGAATTCGTCGGCCCGCGCAAGCTGTATCTGGTCGCGGCCGTCGACCTGCAGGGGGACCACCCGGAGCACGAGGTGGCGGTGGCGCTGCGCCGGATTGAACGCGAACTGGAGGACCACGAGACGGTGGAGGAGGCCGTGCTCACCCTCTCCACGCCGGACGAGGACGCCCTCAGCTTCGACACCGGCAAGGGCCGCGCCGGCTCCTGACCGGCGGCAGCCGGGGGAGGGCCCTTGTCCGGGGCGCGGGGCGGCGGCTACTCTGACCTCGACCGCCGGCAGCGCCGCAGGCGGTCCACCGCCGATCAGGAGGACGCCTTGAAGTTCGATCCGAACACCACCGCCGTTGTACTCATCGAATACCAGAACGACTTCACGTCCGAGGGAGGCGGGCTGCATGATGCTGTCCGGCCGGTCATGGAGAAAACAGACATGCTCGCCAACACCGCCCGCGTTGTCGAGGCTGCCCGCGCAGCCGGGGTCCCGGTGATGCACGCGCCCATCACGTTTGCCGAGGGCTACAACGAGCTGGGCAAGCACCCCTACGGAATCCTCAAGGGGGTGGTGGACGGCGGCGTGTTCGTCAAGGGCACCTGGGGTGCGGCCATCATCGACGAATTGGCGCCGGCCGAGGGCGACATCGTCATCGAAGGAAAACGGGGCCTGGACACCTTTGCCAGCACCAACCTGGACTTCATCCTGCGCAGCAAAGGCATCACCACCATTGCCCTGGGCGGGTTCCTGACCAACTGTTGTGTCGAATCGACCATGCGCAGCGGCTACGAGAACGGCTACCAG
>DASSXE010000301.1:0-3640 GCA_035704125.1 Arthrobacter sp. | reverse complement strand
TGCCGGTACCTGTATCAGCAGGGCCTCCCGCGACGCGCGGGGATGCGGTTTGCTGGAAGCATGAGCACCACGGCTTCCGGCAGCAGGCGCACCCGGCCGGCAAAAAATAGTCAGCAGACTTCGGAACAATCCCGCCGGACGCGGTGTTGGCTCTAACTGTGGCTCCGCCCGGCAGTGGCCGACGGAGCCGGACCCCGGCGCAGCCAGCGTGCTGATCCCCCGCCGGCCCTTGAAATTGACCCTCCCCCCGACTGCTACCCATCATCGACTCACACTGGAGAAATATGCTTACCGTCAACGCTTATGCTGCTCCGTCCGCCACGGGCGACCTTGTTCCCACCACCATCGAACGCCGCGACGTCGGAGCCCACGATGTCCTGATCGAGATCAAGTTCGCCGGGATCTGCCACTCGGACATCCACACGGTCCGCGGCGACTGGGGCCCGCAGTCCTACCCGCTCGCCCCCGGCCACGAGATCGCCGGCATCGTCACCGAGGTCGGCTCGGCCGTGACCAAGCACGCCGTCGGTGACCGCGTGGGCGTCGGCTGCATGGTGAACTCCTGTGGCGAGTGCGTCAACTGCAAGGCCGGCGAGGAGCAGTACTGCCTCAAGGGCAACGTGGGCACGTACGGCGCCGTTGACCGCGACGGCACGATCACGCAGGGCGGCTACTCGACCCACGTGGTCGTCACCGAAGACTTCGTGGTGCGGATCCCCGAGGGCATCGAACTCGACGTCGCCGCTCCCCTGCTGTGCGCCGGCATCACCACCTTCTCGCCGCTGCGCCACTGGAACGCCGGCCCCGGCAAGAAGGTCGCCGTTGTCGGCCTTGGCGGCCTGGGCCACATGGCGGTCAAGCTCGCCCACGCCATGGGCGCCGAGGTCACCGTGCTCTCGCAGTCACTGAAGAAGCAGGAAGACGGCCTCCGCCTGGGCGCCGACCACTACTACGCCACGAGCGACGAGAACACCTTCAGCGAACTCGCCGGCAGCTTCGATTTGATCATCAACACGGTCAGCGCCTCGATCGACATCAGCTCCTACCTGCAGCTGCTGCGCCTCGACGGCACCATGGTTAACGTCGGCGCCCCGGCCGAGCCGCTGCCGGTGAACGCGTTCGCCCTGATCGGTGGCCGCCGCTCCTTCGCCGGTTCCATGATCGGCGGCATCCGCCAGACCCAGGAGATGCTTGACTTCTGCGCCGAGCACCACCTCGGCGCCGAGATCGAGGTCATCCCGGCCGACAAGATCAACGAGGCCTACGAGCGCGTCCTGGCCTCCGACGTGCGCTACCGCTTCGTGATCGACACCGCGACGCTCAGCTAGTACTGCCCGGGACGGCCCGGCGCCGCAGGAAATTCCTGTGGTGCCGGGCTGTTTCTGTGTCTCCGCTGCGGGCAGGCCGCAGGTTCACCCCAAAAATCACCGCCCGGAAACGTGGCCGCAATATTGGAGGTACAGTCTGGATTGAAGGCCGGGTGCACCGCCCCGGCCCGGGCATCCCCGGACTCCGCCCAGGAGAGAGTGCAGGCCGCCGTGAATCCCCTGTTCATCCTGACCACCGATACGGCCGCCGGCGGCAATCCCCGCCGCGGCGTCCCGCTCCGCCCCATCCGGCCCGACGACGTCGGCGAGCTCTCGCTGATGTACCGCGACGCTTACGCCGAAAGCCTCCCGCAGCCGCCGGAGCGGGCGACGGGCTGGATCGACGCACTCCTCGCCGGCGCGGAAGGCAGCCATCTCCCGGACGCGTCGGCCGTGCTCACCGGCCCGGACGGGCAACTCACGGCCGCAATCATCGTCACCGAACCGGCCCCGGGCAGCGCAGCAGGATGGGATGCCGTGATTGCCGAGCTCTTCACCCACCCGGCCTTCCGCCGCCAGGGCCTGGCCGACGAACTGCTCAACCACTGCCTGGACACCCTGCATGGCCAGGGACGCGCCACTGTGGCGGTCACGGTGGACAGCGGCAACTTCGCCGCACTGGCGTTCTACCTGTCCCGCGACTTCCGCCGGCACACCGGCGACGACGCCTAAGACGGCACGCCGGCCGCACCCCCGGATTTTGTAACGTCGATGGAAATATTGCTAACGTAGCCCGTACGCTTCGACGTTTCTTGGGGGAAATATGAACAAAGCGCAACGCCGCGCCCACATGGAGCCGCCTTGTCCGGCCTGCGGTTCCAGAGTCGTTCCGACGTGGAAGGACGAACGGCTCCTTGCGGCCCGCCAGCCCGACTGGCAGGTCAGCGACCGGCAGTGCAGCAGCCAGCTTTGCCGGCTGAACGACCCGCAGAACTGGTAGGGCGCCGCGGCGCAAACACCAGATCCGGCGGTCACCGGGAAGTTCCACCGCCCCGGGCGCGTTGACCCTTTCGGAAGAGCAACCACCCGAGAGGAACCATCATGAGCATCGTCGTCACCGGCGCAACCGGCCACCTGGGACGCCACGTCCTGGAATCCCTGCTCCGTCGCGGCTTCCCCGCCGGGCAACTCGTGGCCGCCGGCCGCGCCGTCGACCGGCTGGCCGACTTCTCCCGCCACGGCGTCCAGGTCAGGACCATGGACTACGGCGACCACGCCACGGTCGCGGAGTCGCTCAGGGGCGCGACGAAGGTTCTGCTCATCTCCGGCAGCGCCGTCGGCCAGCGGGTGGAACAGCACCGGGCGGTGATCGACGCCGCCGCGGCGGAAGGTGTGGAGCTGATCGCCTACACCAGCATCGCCAATGCGGACAGCACCGGCATGAAACTGGCCGAGGAACACCAGGCCACCGAGGCCCTGCTCGCAGAATCCGGACTCCCGCACGTGCTCCTGCGCAACAGCTGGTACCTGGAGAACTACACCGACCAGCTCGCCGGCACCCTCGCGCAGGGCGGCTTCGCCGGCAGCGCCGGTGAGGGCCGGGTCAGCGCCGCGGCGCGGGCCGACTACGCCGACGCTGCCGCGGCCGTCCTGATGGCGGACGGCCAGGCCGGGAAAGTCTACGAACTCGGCGGCGACGAAGCCTTCACCATGGCGGAACTGGCCACCGTGATCTCCGCGGCCGCCGGACGCCCCGTTGCGTACCAGGACCTGCCCGCGGCGGAGTACGCAGCCATGCTGACCGGCGTCGGGGTGCCGGCGGGCTTCGCCGAGGTCCTTGCCGATTCCGACCTCGGCATTTCCCGCGGCGACCTTTTGGTCACCTCCGGGCAGCTCAGCTCACTGATCGGACGGCCCACCACGACGCTGGCCGAGGCGGTAAGGTCGGCGGTAGCCGCACTGTAGCCGCTGCAGCGGCACCGGCGTCACGGGAAACGGAAATCGACATGCCCACTCACAGCGCCGGGTTGCTGCTCTACCGACGGACCGGCAGCACCGGACTGGAGGTGTGGCTCGGCCATATGGGCGGACCCTTCTGGGCGCGCAAGCACAACGCCGCCTGGTCCATCCCCAAGGGCATCCACACCGACGCGGAAGACCCGCTGACGGCCGCGCGGCGTGAATTCACCGAAGAAATCGGGACACCGCCCCCGGCCGCCGGCTACTTCCGGCTGGGCAGCTTCCGGCAGTCCTCGGGGAAAATCGTGACGGTTTTTGCCGCCGAGACGGACTTCGCGCCGGAGCGGATCGTGAGCAACACCTTTCCGCTGGAG
>DASSXE010000270.1:0-4891 GCA_035704125.1 Arthrobacter sp. | reverse complement strand
CAGGACGCGTTCGTTCTTCGCCGTCCGGGTCTTGATCTCCCCCAGCAGGTCATCGATCTGGCCCTTGGTGGGCTTGACGATGACCTCGGGATCGATCAGGCCGGTGGGCCGGATGATCTGCTGGACGAAGCCGTCCGCCTTACCCAGCTCGTACTTGCCGGGGGTCGCGGACAGGTAGACGGTCTGGCCCACCCGTTCGAGGAACTCGTCCCATTTGAGCGGGCGGTTGTCCATCGCGGAGGGCAGCCGGAAACCGAAGTCCACCAGGTTCCGCTTGCGCGACATGTCGCCCTCGTACATGGCGCCGATCTGCGGGACCGTGACGTGGGATTCGTCGATTACCAGCAGGAAGTCGTCCGGGAAGTAGTCGATGAGGCAGTGCGGTGCGGTGCCGCGGGCCCGGCCGTCGATGTGGGACGAGTAGTTCTCGATGCCGTTGCAGAAGCCCATCTGCTGCATCATCTCGAGGTCATAGGTGGTGCGCATCCGGAGCCTCTGGGCTTCGACCAGCTTGTTCTGGCTCTCCAGTACCTTGAGCCGGTCCGCGAGCTCGTCCTCGATGCGTTTGATGGCCTTGGCCATCCGCTCGGGCCCGGCGACGTAGTGCGAGGCCGGGAAGACGTACATCTCATCCTCTTCCCGGAGCACCTCTCCGGTCAGCGGGTGCAGGGTCTGGATGTTCTCGATCTCGTCGCCGAAGAACTCGATCCGGATCGCCAGTTCCTCGTACATCGGGATGATTTCGACCGTGTCGCCGCGCACCCGGAAGGTCCCGCGGTGAAAGTCCATGTCGTTGCGGGCATACTGCATGGACACGAATTTCCGCAGCAGGTCGTCCCGGTTCATCTCCGCCCCCTTGCGGAGCGTGACCATGCCAGAGATGTACTCTTCGGGGGTGCCCAGGCCGTAGATGCAGGACACGGTGGCCACCACGATGACGTCGCGCCGGGTCAGCAGTGCGTTGGTGGCCGAGTGGCGGAGGCGTTCGACTTCCTCGTTGATGGAGGAGTCCTTCTCGATGAAGGTGTCCGTCTGGGCCACGTAGGCCTCGGGCTGGTAGTAGTCGTAGTACGAGACGAAGTACTCGACGGCGTTGTTGGGCAGCAGCTCGCGGAACTCGTTGGCGAGCTGGGCGGCGAGGGTCTTGTTCTGCACCATCACCAGGGTGGGCCGCTGGACCTGCTCGATCAGCCACGCCGTCGTCGCGCTCTTACCGGTACCGGTGGCGCCCAGGAGCACCACGTCCTTTTCGCCGTTCTTGATCCGCTCGGTCAGTTCGGCGATGGCGGCCGGCTGGTCACCGGCGGGCTGGAATTCGCTGATGACTTCGAAGGGGGCAACGACGCGGCCGATTTGCTGGGCAAGGCTCATGTATCTAATCTACCGCTGCCCTCCGACAGCGGGACCGGATTCAGCTTTGGGCGGTACCCTGCGGTCCGGTCCCCGCGGACGACGGCGCGCGCCAGCCGGTGCGTGCCGCCCATTCCTCCATCCGCGGTGCGGCGTACCCGGCGATCCAGGCTTCCTTGTCCGCGGCGTAGGCTGCGGTGGACTTGTCCACTTCGTGCAGTTTCGCCACCCGGCGCTTTTCCTTCAGGTAGGCGGCCCGGGCGTCGGCGTCGTCGCGGAGCCAGTCACGGAAGCAGAGCGCGAACCGCCAGCCCGGGGAGCCTACCGCGCGGAGGTGGAGGTTGACGGGCCGGCCCGGATCCGCGCTGCCGTGCAGCCGCTTCCGCCAGTCGGCGGGATCCGGGTGTGAGGGCTTGGGATTGTCCGAGACGATGCCCGGCCACGCCGGGAAGCCGGCGTCGGCCAGGACGGTTGCGAGGCTTTCCGCGGCCGCCATGTTCTCCACCCCGAGCTGGAGGTCCAGGACGTCCTTGGCGGCGAGGCCGGGGACGGCCGTGGAGCCGACGTGGTCCAGGGCCAGGACCCCGGTTCCGGCCGCGACCTTCAGGCGTGCGATGATCCGTGCGGCCTGTGCGGGCCATTCCGGGTTGGCCGGGCTGAGGACCGGTCCGCCGGCGCGCGGGGCCGCTCGGTGCCGGGCAAGGTTCTCGGCGAAGGGCGCCAGCCGGAATTTCCAGAGCCGGTCCACGGCGTCGCGCAGTTCCTCCTTGGTACCGGAGTTATCCAGGACGACGTCGGCGGCCGCCAGGCGCTCCTCCCGCGCTGCCTGCGCCGCCATCCGGCTGCGGGCCTGCTCCGCGGTCATCTTTCGGTGCTCGACCATCCGCTGCACCCGGATCCCGTCCGGCGCGTCGACGACCAGCACCAGGTGGAAGTGCGCGCCCTGGCCGGTTTCCACCAGCAGCGGGATGTCCTGGACCAGCACGGCGCCGGCGGGGGCGGCGGCCGTCAGGGCCGCGGCGCGTTCGCGTACCAGCGGGTGGATGATGCCGTTCAGCACGGCCAGGCGGTCCGGGTCGCCGAAGACCAAGGCGCCCAGCCGGGGCCGGTCCAGGGCGCCGTCCGGCCCGAGGACCGAGGCGCTGAAGGCCTCCACCACGCGGGCCAGGCCGGGGGTTCCGGGTTCCACCACCTCCCGCGCCAACGCATCGGCGTCCACCAGCACGGCTCCCAGTTCGCGCAGCCGGGAGGCCACCACTGACTTTCCTGAGGCGATGCCGCCCGTCAACCCGATCTTCAGCACCCCTCCAGACTAAACTGAAGCGGTGCCCGCCGACGCTGATTTCCCGAGAAGTGAAGGGGCGCGTACGGCCGCGCAGTACACGACGCTGGCCGCCGCAGCCCCGTTCCGGCACGAGCTGGAGATCAAGCGCTCACGCTTCATTACGGTACTTGCCCGCACCGGCGACGAGGAGGAAGCCCGTTCGCTGATAGCCGCGCTGCGGCGGGAATTCCACGACGCGCGGCATCACTGCTCTGCGTTCGTACTGGGTCCGGAGCGCGGAGTGCAACGCTCCAACGACGACGGCGAACCCTCCGGTACGGCCGGCATCCCGATGCTCGAGGCGCTGCTGAAGCGTGAAACCGCCCCGGGGACAACGGACCTCAGCGATGTGACCGCCGTCGTCGTCCGCTATTTCGGCGGGATCCTGCTCGGCGCGGGCGGGCTGGTCCGCGCGTATTCCGAGTCGGTGTCTTCCGCCCTGGAGCTGGCGCCGCTGGTGCGGCGGCAGCGGCTGCGGATCTGCTCCGTGCCGGTGCCGCATGCTTCCGCCGGCCGGTTGGAGAACGACCTCCGCGGCGCCGGCTTCGTGATGGCCGGCGCCCGCTATGAGGCACGGTCCACGGTTCTTCGGCTGGCCCTGCCGGACGAGCCGGCAACGCTGGCCCGGGCCGCCGAGCGTCTGGCAGCGCTCTCGGCCGGCACGGCGGAGCTGGTCCCCGAAGAGACGGAGTGGATCGATGCAACCCTCAACTGAAAGAGCAGCCGCGGTCGCCCTCACGGACGTCACCGAGCCGGTGCTGGAACGTCTGCTCTCGCTGGCCCTGCACGACGCCGATCCGGACGAGGTGGCGCCCCCGCTGGGCTCCGCCCAGGGCTGGAACACCGAACGGATCAGCTGGTTCCGCGCCTACCACCGCGCTGCTGCCGCCGGCCTCGACGGCCCGGCACACCAGAAGACCTGGGCAATCACCGCCGACGGCGAACTGGCCGGATCGATCCGGCTCCAGCGGGTCCCCGACGGCGGCACCGGGCCGTCCCGGGCGGGAGCCGATACCCTCGAAACCGGGATCTGGCTGGGCCTGGGCTTCCGGGGCCGCGGCATCGGCCTGGCGGCGCTGCTGCTGGTGAAGGCGCGGGCCGCAGAGGCCGGCGCGGGGTGCTTGCTGGCGGAGACCACGGCCGGGAACAGCGAGGCGCAGGCGTTGCTCCGCGCCGCCGGGGCGGAGCTCACGACGGACGGCCAGCGGGTCACGGCCCGGTTCAGGCTCCCCTAGCCCGCGCCCCCTTCTGCACCCCCGCGCCCGTCCGTTCCACCCAACTAGCTCGCAGTTCAGGCCGTTTCCAGTCGTCATAACGGCCCCAACTGCCAGTCACTTGGGTATGCAACGATGGGAGCCACCGACAGGAGGACCATCATGGACGACCCCTACGAGCTGTCCCGCTTCACCAGGGCCCAGGACGCGGGCGGGACCTACCGGACCGCACTGGCCGAACTGCACAGCGGGGCGAAGCGCAGCCACTGGATGTGGTTCGTCTTCCCGCAGGTCGCCGGGCTGGGCATGAGCGCAACATCCCGCACCTACGCCATCGCTTCCCTGGACGAGGCCCGCGCGTACCTGCGCCACCCGGTGCTGGGACCGCGGCTCCGTGACTGCGCCCGGGCGGTTCTCGCCGTGACGGGCCGGAGCGCGGAACAGATCTTCGGCGGCATCGATGCCCGGAAGCTGCAGTCGTCCGCGACGCTGTTCCTCCGCGCGGACCCCGGCGAAGAGGTATTCCAGGAGATTTTGGACCGGTACTTCGACGGCGAGGCCGACGCCGCGACGGACCGGATCCTGGCCTCACACTGAACCCGGGAGGCGCGAACCCCGCGGGTTAAAACACCGCGGGCCCCTGCACTGTGCAGGGGCCCGCGGCGGGTGGCCCGGGAAACCCGGGCCGGTGGCAATTAGTTGCCGGTCAGCTTCTCACGCAGGGCGGCGAGAGCCTCATCGGAAGCGAGCGTGCCGCCACCGGTGTTGGACTCGGTCGCAGCCGGCTCCGAGGAGTAGCTGGTGGTGCCGGAATCGCTGTCACCGGACGTTGCAGCAGCAGCGTCGTCGGCAGCGTGCTGGGCAACCTGCTTCTTGTGGGCTTCCCAGCGGGTCTGGGCGTCAGCGTACTGCTGCTCCCAGGCGGCGCGCTGCGTCTCGTAGCCTTCAAGCCACTCGTTGGACTCCGGATCGAAGCCCTCCGGGTACTTGTAGTTGCCCTCTT
>DASSXE010000243.1:0-5045 GCA_035704125.1 Arthrobacter sp. | reverse complement strand
ACGGCACCGGAGATGGTTCCGCCGGTGTCGATCATGTCGTCGATCAGCACGCAGGTGCGGCCCTCGATCTGGCCCACCACGGTCTTGGACACGGCCTGGTTGGGGACGGTCAGGTCGCGGCTCTTGTGCACGAACGCCAGCGGTGCGCCGCCGAGCCGTTCGGCCCACTGTTCGGCGACGCGGACGCGGCCGGTGTCGGGCGAAACGACGGTGATGTTGTCCGAGCCGACCCGGGTGCGGATGTAGTCGGCCAGCAGCGGGATTGCCATCAGGTGGTCCACGGGACCGTTGAAGAAGCCCTGGATCTGGGAGGTGTGCAGGTCCACGCTCATGATCCGGTCGGCGCCGGCGGTCTTGTACAGGTCCGCGACCAGGCGGGCGGAGATGGGTTCGCGGCCGCGGCCCTTCTTGTCCTGGCGGGCGTAGGGGTAGAACGGGGAGACCACGGTGATGCGCTTGGCGGAGGCCCGCTTGAGCGAATCGATCATGATCAGCTGCTCCATGAGCCAGTTGTTGAGCGGGGCCGGGTGCGCCTGGATGACGAACGCGTCGGTGCCGCGGACGCTTTCACCGGCGCGGACGTAGATTTCGCCGTTGGCAAAGTCGTAGGCATCCAGCGGCAGCAGTTCGGTGCCGAGCTCCTTGGCGATTTCGCGCGCCAGCTCCGGGTGCGCCCGCCCGGCGGCCAGCACCAGCTTCTTCTCGCCGTGTGCCGTAATTTCGCTCATGATTGCTAGCCCTCTTCTGTTGGTGCCGGAGTAGTGGAGGAAGTTGAGGTGGCGCCGGCGGCTTCGGCCAGCGTGGCCGAGATGGAGCCCGGGCGATTGGCCGCGACCCAGCCTTCGGAATTGCGCTGCCTGGCCAGCGACAGCGCAAGGGCTCCGGCGGGAACGTCGTTGCGGATCACGGCGCCCGCGCCGCTGTAGGCGCCGTCGCCGATCCGGACGGGCGCCACGAACACGGTGTTGGAGCCGGTGCGGACGCCGGAGCCGATGACGGTGCGGTGCTTCTTTTCGCCGTCGTAGTTGGCCGTGATGTTGCCGCAGCCGATGTTGGTGTCCTCGCCGATTTCGGCGTCCCCGGCGTAGCCGAGGTGGGAGAGCTTGGAGCCGCGGCCGATGGTGACGTTCTTCGTTTCGTAGAAGGCGCCGATCTTGCCGGTCTCGCCCAGGACGGTGCCCGGCCGGAGGTAGGTGAACGGCCCGACCGAGGCCTTGGCGCCGATGCGCGAGCCGGAGCCGTGGGTGCGGATGACCTTGGCGCCCTCCCCCACCTCCACGTCGGTCAGGGTGGTGTCGGGGCCGACGACGGCGTCCCTGGCGATGCTGGTGGCTCCGTGCAGCTGGGTGTTGGGCAGCAGCCGGACGTCCTCGTCGAGGGTGACGGTCGCATCGATCCAGGTGGTGGCGGGGTCCACGACGGTGACGCCGGCCCGCATCCACGCCTCGACGGTGCGGCGGTTGTGCTCGGCGCCGAGGGCGGAGAGCTGGACCCGGTCGTTGGCGCCTTCGACCTGCCAGCGGTCCTCGGTGACGACGGCGGCCACCCGGCCGCCGGCGGCGCGCGCCAGCGCAAGGACGTCGGTGAGGTACTTCTCGCCCTGGGCGTTGTCCGTGGTGACGTGGGCCAGGGCGTCGCGGAGGACCGCGGCGTCGAAGGCGTAAATGCCGGAGTTGATCTCGCGGATGCCGCGCTCGGCGTCACTGGCGTCCTTGTGCTCGCGGATGCCGGTGACGGTTCCGTCCTCGGCGCGGAGGATGCGGCCGTAGCCGGAGGCGTCCTCGAGCACGGCGGTGAGGACGGTGACGGCGTTGCCCCCGGCTTCGTGCGCGGCCACCAGCTCGGCGAGCAGGCCGCCGGTGAGCAGCGGAACATCGCCATAGGTGACGACGACGGTGCCGGTCAGCGGGCCGCCGTCGTGCCGGGCGTCCAGGGCTTCGAGGGCCGCCTCTACCGCGCGGCCGGTGCCGGGGATGTGGTCCTGGTCCACGATCAGCGCCCCGGGATCGAGGGCGGCGATGTGCGCGGCGACCTGGTCGCGTTCGTGCCGGACCACGAGGGCCAGCTCCTCGGGGTGGAGGGCGCGGGCGGCGTTCAGGGCGTGGCCGACGAGGGAACGGCCACCGATTTCGTGGAGGATTTTAGGGGTACGGGACTTCATCCGGGTACCGGCACCTGCAGCAAGGACAATGACGGCGGCTGGGCCGGTGTTCTCGGGGCTCACGTACGGGCTCTCCTTGCTCAGCGGCCTGACTCAGTGACGCTGCTCGGTCGATCTCGGTTGGCCCGTGGCCGACAGCCAGGTGGTCCACCTCGTTGCCGGTTCCGCGCGGCCGGGCCGGACCACTTTCCGGCCACGGCATCCTCTTCATCCTACTGGACTCCCCCGGGCCCCCACCCGCTGCCGCAGTTCCGCCCATAGGACTCGAACCTATACTCCACGGCTCCAAAGGCCGGGGTGCTGCCATTACACCAGAGCGGACCATGCCCGGGCGGCAAGGCCCTGGCACAAGAGCCAATTCTGCCACGAAGGATGTTGCTCGTGCGACTCAGCGCCCGCCGGCCGGAGACGCTTAGGGCATGATGGTGCTGTGAGTGAGAACGCAGGCGGGTCCGGAGGGGCGGACCACCGCACCGGCAGGCCGGTGCGGGCGCCGGGCTACATCCCGAAATCCCGGATGACCGGTGCGGCCCGGCGGACACAGCTGCTCGACGTCGGGCGCGGCCTGTTCGCCGTCGGGGGCCGCGACGGCACCACCATCGAGGAAATCGCGACCGCCGCCGGCGTCTCCAAACCGGTCATCTACGAACACTTCGGCTCCAAAGAGGGCCTCTACAGCCAGGTCGTGGCGCACGAGTTCGGCATCCTGCTCGGCGCCGTCGGCGGGGCCCTCTCCGCCGACGCCAAGCCGCGGGTCCTGGTGGAGCGTGCCATCCTGGCTTTGCTGGATTACATCGAGGACCGTGCGGAGGGATTCCGGATCCTGGTCCGCGACGCCCCGCCGGCGCAGCCCGGCGGCGCGTTCCCCGCCCTGCTGGCGCAGGTCACGGCGCGGGTTGAGCAGATCCTGGCCGACGAGTTCTCCCGGCGCGGCTTCAGCTCCGCGGACGGGGCGATCTACGCGCAGATGCTCGTCGGGATGGTCGCGATGACCGGGCAGTGGTGGCAGGACACCCGGTCGCCGACCAAGCATGAGCTTGCCGCGCACCTGGTGAACCTGGCCTGGAACGGCCTCACCGGCCTCCGCAAGGACCCGGAACTCCACGTCGACGGTTAGCCCGTCACGACTAACGTCAGTTGTGGTTGCCTTCGCGGTGCGGTGGAGCGTCGCGTCCTGAGCCAAACGCTGGGTGAGCCGCCTCGCCGGAGGCGGTCCTTCCGAAAGGAGCGCATCGCGGCACCTCGGGGTCCGGAGGTCGCCCAGCGACCGGAGGGCTCCGATGTGCTGTGTCTAAGCGACGCGGAAGGGCCGGCTGCGGCACCCGACCCAGCCGCGTCGGAAGCTGGCCGGGAGGCTTACTCGCCGAGGACTTCCAGGGCCTCGAGCCATTCGAGTTCGAGGGCTTCGCGCTCGGCGGCGAGTTGCTGCAGCTTGGCGTTGAGGCCGGCGAGTTCGTCGAACTTGGACGCGTCCCCTGCGCCGGCGGTCATCTGGGCATGGATCTTGTCTTCCTGCTGCTTGAGCTTGCCCAGCTGGCGGTCGATGCGGTTCTTGGCCTTGCGGGCGTCGCGCTTCTCGGCCTCGGAAGGTCCGGATGCCGCCGCGGCCGGCGCGCTGCTTCCGCTCGTGACCGGGTTGCCGCCGCCGGCGACGGTGGATCCGGCCAGCGCCGCCTCGCGCAGTTCCAGGTACTGGTCCACGCCGCGGGGCAGGGCGCGGATTTTGCCGTCGCCGAGCAAGGCCATCTGGTGGTCGGTGACGCGCTCGAGCAGGTACCGGTCGTGGCTGACCACGACGAGGGTACCGGGCCAGCCGTCCAGCACGTCTTCGACGGCGGCGAGGGTGTCGGTGTCCAGGTCGTTGGTCGGCTCATCGAGCATCAGCACGTTGGGCTCGCCCACCAGCAGGCGCAGCAGCTGCAGCCGGCGCCGCTCGCCGCCGGAAAGGTCCTTGACCGGCGTCCACTGCTTCTCGTTGGTGAAGCCGAGCTGCTCGACCAGCTGCCCTGCCGTGAACTCCTTGCCGCCGACATTGAAGGAGCGCTTCTCCCGCTCAATCACTTCGATGACGCGCAGGTCCTTGACGTCGTCGAGTTCCTTGACCTCCTGGGTCAGCACCGCGGTGACCACGGTCTTGCCGCGCTTGACCTTGCCGGCGGAGGGCTCGATCTCGCCGTTGAGCAGCTTCAGCAGGGTGGTCTTACCGGCGCCGTTGACGCCCACCAGCCCCAGCCGCTCCCCCGGGGCGAGCCGCAGGGTGATGTTGTCGAAGAGCTTCTGGCCGGCGTCGCCGCCGCGCAGGTCCAGGGAGACGTTTTCCAGGTCCAGGACGTCCTTGCCCAGCCGGGCGGTGGCCATCTTGCTCAGCGCGGTCGAGTCGCGCGGCTCCGGAACGTCGGCGATCAGGGCGTTGGCGGCCTCGATCCGGAACTTCGGCTTCGCCGTGCGGGCCGGGGCGCCGCGGCGCAGCCAGGCGAGTTCCTTCTTGACCAGCTGCTGGCGCTTGGACTCGACGACGGAGGCGGAGCGGTCGCGCTCGGCGCGGGCCAGCACGTAGGCGGCGTAGCCGCCCTCGAACGGATCGACGATGCCGTCGTGCACTTCCCAGGTCTTATTGCAGACTTCGTCCAGGAACCACCGGTCGTGGGTGACCACCAGGAAGGCGCCCTGGTTGGCACGCCACCGCGTCTTCAGGTGCCGCGACAGCCACGCCACCCCCTCGACGTCGAGGTGGTTGGTGGGCTCGTCGAGCATGATGACGTCGTGGTCCTCGATCAGCAGTTTGGCCAGCGCCACCCGCCGCTTCTGGCCGCCGGAGAGCTCGTGGACGTTGGCGTGCCAGTCGACGTCGGAGACCAGGCCGCCCATGATCTCGCGGATCCGG
>DASSXE010000198.1:0-7631 GCA_035704125.1 Arthrobacter sp. | reverse complement strand
CTCGGTGGACCGCACGAAGTACTTGATGTTGTCGAAGTCGATGCCGGAGAGGTCCGCACCCCAGGTGGGCATGGGCTTGCGGTCGAAGTACTTCAGGCCCTTCAGCCGCAGGTCCAGCATCCATTCCGGCTCGTTCTTCTTTGCCGAGATGTCACGTACGACGTCCTCATTGATGCCACGGCGGGCATTGGCGCCGACGTCGTTCTTGTCGGCCCAGCCGTACTCGTAGGTGCCGATTCCGTGGAGCTCGGGGTTCTTTTCGAGAATCTCCGAAATCACAGTGGATTCAGCAACCTTCTTCTCTGATAGTTGGTCCGTCATCACGGCCTTTCTTGCAGATGGTTGGATACTTCGTCCGGGTTGCCCGGGGCGGCGGGACGCGGGGTCCCGACGGGGGCCGGACGGCCCGTAGGTATGTGGGTGGTGCAGACGTGGCCGCCGCGGGCCAGCGTGGAGAGCCGGCGGACGTCGACGCCCACCAGGCGGGAAAAAACCTCGGTCTCGACGTCGCAGAACACCGGGAACTGCGCCGCCAGCTGCTGGATCGGGCAGTGGCCCTGGCACAGCTGCACGCTGGAGAGCGCCGCCGGCAGGGGCGCCTTGGCCTCGATCGACTGGGCCGACGCGACGAAGCCGTCCCGGCCCAGGGCGTCGGAGAGTGCCTGCGCCCGCGCGGTAATGTCGCTGCCGGCCTGCTCAATCGAGGGGGCGTAGCGGCGTTCCATGGCGGCGAAGCGTTCGACGGCGAACGCCCGCACGGCGTCGTCGCCCGCGGCCTCGCCGAGCCGCCGCAGGGCGGAGGCGGCGATGTCCAGGTAGTCGTTGCCCAGGCTGGACTGGCCCTGGGAGCTGAGGACGTAGCGGCGGGCGGGCCGGCCCGCGCCGGCGCCCGCCCGCGCAACCCGCTTGACCTCGATTACGCCGTGGCGGGAGAGATGGTCCAGGTGGCGGCGGACAGCGGCCGGGGTGAAGCCCAGGAGCTCGCCCAGCTCCGCGGCGCTGATCGGGCCGTGCTCCAGGACAGCGCTCAGGACCCGGTCCCGGGTGCGCTCCTCGGCGTCCGCCACGGCCGCCGAAGGTGTTGCCGGAGACGCGCCGGAATCCGGACGCACCTCTGGCACGGCGGAAGCAGCTGGACTCATGGAATACACAACACAATCATGTCGTAATTTAGTCCGGCGATCCAGTAAGGCATGGCTTTCCTCGCGGGTGCACCCCACGGGGCTGCCGCTACTACATCACGTAGAATGTTCTGGTGCGATCTCCCGAATCCCCCGCCCTGACCATCAGCGGGCTCATCAAGGATGTAGGTCCCCTCCCCAGTCTTGACGGCAAGATGCTGCGGGTGGTCAGCGACGTGTCCCTCGTGGCCGAACGCGGGCAGGTGACCGCCCTCCTGGGCGCCAACGGAGCGGGCAAGACCACCACCATTGAGTGCGCGCAGGGGCTGCAGAAGCGCACCGGCGGAAGCATCAGCCTCCTCGGCCAGGACCCCGACACCGCCGGCGCCGGCCTGCGCTCCCGCGTCGGGGTGATGCTGCAGGACGGCGGCCTGCCCCCGTCGGCCCGCCCGATTCCGCTGCTGCACCACATTGCCGGCATGTACCGGGACCCGTGGCCGGTGGATGACCTGGTGTCCCGGCTGGGCATTGACAGCTTCAGCCGGACCGGGGTGCGGCGCCTCTCCGGCGGCCAGAAGCAACGGCTGGCCCTGGCTGCGGCGCTGGCCGGCCGCCCCGAGGTGCTCTTCCTGGACGAGCCCAGCGCCGGCCTGGACCCGCAGTCCCGGCAGCTGGTCTTCGACCTGATCGGCGAACTGCGGGACAGCGGGATGGCCATTATCCTCACGACGCACCTGATGGACGACGCCCAGCGGCTGGCCGACTATGTCTACATCATCGACGCCGGCCGCAACGTCGCCGAAGGCACGGTGGCGCAGCTGCTACGCCACGAGATGACTCCCGACGGCGCCGGTGAGCATGTAAGGACCCTGCTTTTCGAGGCCGAGCCGGGCCTGGACCTCTCCGGTGTCCTGCCGGCCGCCGTCGACGTCCGGGAGACCCGCGCCGGGAGCTACAGCGCCACCGGCGTCCTGACCCCGGCCGACCTCGCCGCGGTCGCCGCGTGGTGGGCGGCGCGCGGCATCATGCCGGCGTCGATGAGCCTGGCCGCCCGCAGCCTTGAGGACGTCTTCCTCGATATCTCCGGAAGGGAGACCCGATGAGCTCCGCCCCCGCTTCGACGCCGGCCCCGGCACCCGCCACCCTGGGCAGTGAGCCCTCGCCGCTGTTCCGCCGCATCCTGCTGCAGGGCCGCTACGAGACGGTGACCATGCTCCGCAACGGCGAGCAACTCATCCTGGCGGTCATCCTGCCGCTGATGGCGCTCGTCGGCCTGGCGGTCACTCCCCTGCTGGACGGTCTGGGCAACAGCAGAGTCAACATCGCGGTGCCCGGCATCCTGGCGCTGTGTGCCATGTCCACGGCCTTCACCGGCCAGGGCATCGCCACCGGGTTCGACCGGCGGTACGGGGTGCTCCGTTTCCTCTCCAGCACTCCGCTGGGGCGCACCGGACTGATCGCCGGCAAGATCCTGGCCGTGCTGGCCGTCCTGGTCATCCAGGTGCTGGTGGTCACCGCCGTCGCCGTGCCGCTTGGCTGGCGCCCCGCCCTGGCCGGCCTGCTGCCCGGGCTGCTGCTCCTGGTCCTCGGCGCCGCCGCGTTCACCTCGCTTGGCCTGCTGGTGGCCGGCACCGTCCGGCCCGAGGCCACGCTGGCGATCACCAACCTGTTGTGGATCCTGCTCGGCGCCCTGGGCGGCATCGTCCTCCCGGCGGAACGCCTGCCGGCCCTGGCGCAGGCGGTGGTGCATTTCCTGCCTTCCGGCGCGCTGGGGCAGGCACTGCGCGATGCCTTCCTGACCGGCACCGTGAACGTCTTTGCCGTCTTTATCCTGCTGCTGTGGACGGCCCTGGCCGGCGCAGCGGCAGCCCGTTGGTTCAAGTGGAATTGAGATTAGTGTGAGTACGGTGTCCCGCCCTTCCCGGATCATGGCCCGGCTGTCCTCCCGGCTGCCCACCGCCGTCGACGCGACGATCCGCCGGCTGGCGATGCTGTCGCTGATCGGCCAGACAGTGCTGGTGGTCACCGGCGGCGCGGTGCGCCTCACCGCCTCCGGACTGGGCTGCCCCACCTGGCCGCGCTGTACCAACACCTCCCTGGTCACCACCCCGGAGATGGGCTTCCACGGCATCATAGAGTTCGGCAACCGGCTGCTCACCTTCGCTCTGGCCGCCGTCGCCGTCGCCATGGTCGTCTACCTCTGGAACCTGCGCAAGGAACGCCGCGACCTGCTCCTGCTGGCGCTGGGCCTGCTCGCCAGCATCCCGGCCCAGGCCGTCATCGGCGGCATCACGGTCCTCACCCAGCTGAACCCCTGGGTGGTCGGCCTGCACTTCCTGGTCTCGATGGCACTGGTGGTTCTCGCGACCCTGCTGGTCAACCGGGCCTACGGCCGCACCGGCCGGTCCCTGAACCGGCCGCTGGCCGCCCTGCCCGGGGCGGCCCGGCCGGTCCTGACCGCCGCGGCCCTGTCCTCCGCCGTCGCCGTCTGCCTCGGCGTGGTGGTGACCGGTGCCGGCCCGCACGCGGGGGACGCCAACGCCCCCCGGAACAATCTGGACTGGGACCTGGTCTCACACATTCACGCCGTCCCGGCCTACCTGGTGACCGCCGGCGCCCTGTTCGGCGTTTTCCTGGTCCTCCGTGGCAGGATCCGCGGGCCGTTCCGCACCGCCGCCTTCCTGCTGCTGGGTGTCACCGTCCTGCAGGCCGTCATCGGCTTCACGCAGTATTACAACGGCATCCCCGCGCTGCTGGTGGCCGCGCACATGCTGGGCGCGGCGCTGCTGATGGCCGCCTCGACCAACGCCGCGGACCTCGCCCACAGCAGCCCCCGGAGCTGACCCGCCCTCCTGCTGCATCCCCTGACGCGGGGTCACTGGCCGCCCCTCCGGCGGCGAGTGGCCCCGCGTCGCGTTGCGGGCCGGTAGCCTGACTCTGTCGAGGGAAAGGGTCGAGGGAAAGGGCAGCAATGAACGCGATCATCGATGGCATCCTGAACATCAGCCCCGCGCTGGCCTTCACGCTCGTGGCCTGCCTGGTCTTCGCGGAGGATGCCATCTTCGTGGGCTTCGTCATTCCCGGCGAGACCGCTGCGGTGCTCGGCGGCGTCATCGCGAGCCGCGGCGAGGTCCCGCTCTGGGGCATGGCGGCCGTGGTGGTTGCCGCGGCCATCGCCGGTGACACGGTGGGCTACGAAATCGGCAAGCACGTGGGGCCCCGTCTGCTGGATATCCGGCTGATGAAGCGGCGCCGCCGCGGTCTGGCCAAGGCCCAGGCCTTCCTGCGCCGGCGCGGCGGCTCGGCCGTCTTCCTGGGCCGCTTCGTGGCGTTCTTCCGCGCCGTGATGCCCGCCCTGGCCGGCGCCTCGCGGATGCACTACCCCCGTTTCCTGGCCTTCAACGCCGCCGGCGGCGCGGTCTGGGGTACCGGGTTTGTGCTCCTGGGCTTCTTCGCCGGGAACTCCTACGACGCCGTCGCCAGGGTGGCCGGCCGTGACATCACGGCGGTGCTGGTGGTCCTCGGCGTGCTTGGGCTGATCGTCTGGCACCTGCGCCGGGCGCGGCGGGCCCGGCGGGAACCGGCAGAGGATGCAGGCGGCGGGAACTAGCCGCCGACGATGGCCGAGCCCACGAAGGGATCGACGGCGAGGGCGATGAACAACAGGGTCAGGTAGCTGATCGAGCCGTGGAAGACCTTCATGGCGCCCTTGTTGGAAACGTCGCCGCCCTGCGCCCGGGCATAGAGCGCGTGCGATTCGTAGAGGAACCACGCGCCGGCGGCGACCGCGGTGACGGTGTAGACCCAGCCGGCCCCGCCGACCGGGATCAGCAGCAGCGAGCAGGCCACCATCGCCCAGGCGTACAGCACCACCTGGACGGAGACGACCTTGGCGCCGGCAATGGCACCCAGCATCGGTACGTTGGCGTTGCGGTAGTCCTCGCCGTAGCGCATGGACAGCGGCCAGTAGTGCGGCGGGGTCCAGAGGAAGATCACCATGAAGAGCACGACGGCGGGCCATTCCACCGTGTTGGTCACGGCGGCCCAGGCGATCAGCACCGGGAAGCAGCCGGCCGCGCCGCCCCAGACGATGTTCTGGGCCGTGCGGCGCTTGAGGATCATGGTGTAGATGACCACGTAGAAGACGATCGCGCCCAGGCCCAGCCAGGCCGAGAGCGGGTTGGCACCGAACCAGAGGATGACGATCGCGGCAGCGCCCAGCAGCCAGGAGAACACCAGCGCCTCCCGCGGCGTCACCTCACCGGTGACCAGGGGGCGGTTCTCGGTCCGGTGCATCAGCTTGTCGATGTCCCGGTCGATGTAGCAGTTGAAGGACCCGGCGCTGCCGGCGGCGAAGGCGCCGCCGACCAGCGTGGCCAGGATCAGGCCCAGCGACGGGAAGCCCCGCTCGGCGTAGATCATGGTGGGAAGCGTGCTGACCAGCAGGAGCTCGATCACCCGGGGTTTCGTGAGCGCCAGGTAGGCCTTGGCCTTACGGCCGAAGCCGATCCGGCCCGGGGAGGCGTTAAGCGGAGTATGCGTTGTGCTCACGGTGGCAGTCACTCTGTTCTGTCTGGCTGGTCAGTCCGGCTGGTCGTCGGAGTGCGCCCCAATGGCGGGGCACTGTCCTCGGAGGGGGAACCGCGCGATGCACAGGCGTATCCACGCCCCCGTTGATGGCCTCGGACCATCATACCGTGGCGGCACGGGCGCCCGGACTCGCCGCCCTCCCGCAGGCCGGGAATTCAGCTACGCGGGAAACCGTTCCAAATCGCGACATATACGCCGCCCGGCGCCGGGAATGGGGCTAAGCTGGCTGACAGATCGGCACGCGCGGGCAGCCGCCCCGGCGGCGCTTACTGCCTCTGCGCTTGCGACTGAATGATAGATCAACGTTTCGATGGTGAACGGCTGGTACACACCAAAGCGGGCACCCTCCTGTGCCCCGGCGGAAGCCTTCCCGGGCCAACGCCCGTACCTCCGGCCGTCAGCACAGAGAGGGGCCCGGTTTACGTGCCACATTTGGAAGAGCAAGAACTGTCATGGACCGACGTCGACGCCCGAGCCGTGGACACCGTCCGGGTACTGGCAGCGGACGCGGTGGAGAAGGTCGGCAACGGCCACCCCGGTACGGCCATGAGCCTGGCCCCGGCCGCCTACCTGCTCTTCCAGAAACTGATGCGGCACGACCCGTCAGACCCGCATTGGCTGGGCCGTGACCGGTTCGTCCTCTCCCCCGGACACACCTCCCTGACGCTGTATATCCAGCTGTTCCTCTCCGGCTACGGCCTTGAACTCAAGGACCTCGAGGCGCTGCGCACCTGGGGTTCGCTCACCCCGGGCCACCCGGAATACAAGCACACCGCGGGCGTGGAAATCACCACCGGCCCGCTCGGCCAGGGCCTCGCCTCAGCCGTCGGCTTCGCCTACTCACAGCGCCGCATGCGCGGCCTGTTTGACGCCGAGGCACCCGCCGGCCAGAGCCCGTTCGACCACACCGTCTGGGTCATCGCCTCCGACGGCGACCTTCAGGAAGGCGTCACGTCCGAGGCTTCCTCCCTCGCCGGGCACCAGGAACTGGGCAACCTCGTGGTGATCTACGACGAGAACCACATCTCCATCGAGGACGACACGGACGTCGCGTTCACCGAAGACGTCCTGGCCCGCTACAAGGCCTACGGCTGGCACACCCAGCGCGTCGACTGGACCCGCACGGGCGAGTACAAGGAAGACGTGGCCGAGCTGCACGCCGCCCTCCTCGCCGCCAAAGCCGAAACGAACAAACCGTCCATCATCTCGCTGCGCACCATCATCGGCTGGCCCGCGCCGAAGAAGCAGAACACCGGCAAGATCCACGGCTCGGCCCTGGGCGCCGAGGAGGTCGCCGGACTGAAGAAAATCCTCGGCTTCGATCCGGAGAAGTCGTTCCAGGTCGACGAGGAGGTCCTGGCCCACACCCGCGAAGCCCGGGACCGCGGCGCGGCGGAGCGCAAGGTCTGGCAGGAGGGTTTCGACGCCTGGCAGGCCGCCTACCCTGAATCGGCCGCCCTGCTCGAACGGGTTGAGGCCCAGACGCTGCCGGAAGGCTTCGACGCGGCCCTGCCCGTCTTCGAAGCCGGCAAGGACGTCTCCACCCGCGCAGCCTCCGGCAAGGTGCTGAACGCCATCGGACCGGTCATGCCCGAACTCTGGGGCGGATCGGCCGACCTGGCCGAGTCCAACAACACCACCATCGAGGGTTCGCCCTCGTTCATTCCGGCATCCCGGCAGACGGAGGCCTGGAAGGGCAACCCGTACGGCCGGGTGCTGCACTTCGGCATCCGCGAGCACGCCGCCGCATCGATCGTGAACGGCATCACCCTGGCCGGACCCACCCGGGCGTTCTCTGGCACCTTCCTGATCTTCTCGGACTACCAGCGGCCCGCGATCCGGCTCGGTGCCCTGATGGGCGTGCCGTCGCTGTACGTCTGGACCCACGACTCGATCGGCCTGGGCGAGGACGGCCCCACC
>DASSXE010000005.1:0-3246 GCA_035704125.1 Arthrobacter sp. | reverse complement strand
TTCCAGCCCAGCCGGCCGGCCACCAGGTTGTAGGCGAACCAGGGCGAGCTGTACCCCGCCGGGCGTGATTCGGTGAACTGGTAGAAGTACTTCCAGCCCGCCGGGTCACCAAGGACCGCGGGGATGTTGACCGCCAGCCAGGCCCCCGCGGCGGCGGCCGCGGTCACCAGCAAGGCCCGGATTTTGCCGGTCCGCAGGGCCAGCAGCAGGATGGCCCCGAGGATCAGCAGCGGATAGAGCTTGGTGGCCGTCCCCAGGCCGATGCAGATCCCGGCCAGGATCAGCTTGTTCCGGGAGAAGAAGTACATTCCCAGGGCCAGGAACCCGACCGCCCACATATCCCAGTTGATGAAACCGGCCAGGATGATGCCGGGAGCCAGTGCCACCATGGCCGCATCCCAGGGCCTGCGTCCGGCCGTGCGGGCGGTCACCAGCACGACGACGACCCAGACGGCCACGATGAGGGTGGCGTTGAGGTCGAAGTAGGCCAGGATTCGCCCGTTCCCGATGCCCGCACCGGGAACCAGGACGGCGGTGGCACCGGCGATGAAGCCCATCAGGACGGGGTACTCGAAGTAGCTGCCCGCAGTGACGAAGGGAAACGCACCGTCGCCAAGCCCGCGGTTTTTGAACAGCTCGGGGAAATCGGAGTAGCAGGTCGCGTAGAACTGGCCGGGGGACTCCCAGCCGTTGCTGCGGCAGTAGGTTTTCAGCAGGATGCCCAGCAGGGCTGCCAGCACCGTCAGGAGTCCAAGGACGCGTTCCACTGTGAAGAATCCGGGGGAGACGACGCCGGGGGCGGTGCGGCGTCCCAGCGGACCGCCGACCAGCTCGGTGAAGTTCCGGAGCAACCGGTCGCTGCGGCTGGGAACCACCAGTCGGGTCCTCCGATGCTGGTCCGGCGGCATTGTCTCCTGCATTCCATGAGCTTACCGGGGTTGGGGTGGCGGTGAGGCGGGGTTAAAAGGAGGAGCCCACGCGTCGCCGCGTGGGCTCCTGGCGGATTGGTCTGCTGGGATGTCAACGTTCCTCCTGTGACGGGCGCGATGTTCTGCGGGATGCGGGCCGAAGCGCCACGCCGTCAGCGAAGCAGTCCCATCTGGTGCATGGCGAGGAAGATGTCTTCCCGCCGCTGTTCCAGCAGCTGGGCGTTGAACTGCGTCCGGTCTTTGCGTACCGGCCGTGCGTTGTAGATCAGCACGTCGTGGAGTTTTCGCATCATGGTGGTCACCTCCTTTCGGGTCTCTCGGGTGGGATGGCCTGAATTCGACTGGGAAGAGTCGATGGGGGAAACTAATTGGGCACGACAATTAGGCCGGCTGGAATTCACAATGATTCGTCACCGAATAGGCAGCGAGAAGCCAGGCCGGATAAAGTGGTATTTCGCCTGGATAAAAGAGGGGATTCCGCGTGCGTTGCGCGAACACGCCAACAAGAAGCAGTGTTCCGAACTATGGATGCTGCGCAACGGCGCGATTCCTGGATCCGGCCTGTCGGGTCTGCGCACCTCACGGTGTGCAGTTCCCTGCCGGCAGAACTATCGTCCCGGCACAGGCCGGGAACCAGCAGGTTTAGCTGGCGTTAAGTCCTGAATTTGGGCGCGAGGCAGCGGCGAAGGCCGGGGTGGCGGTGAAGGTGTACATCCATCCGCGAGTCAAAGTAATCATTTTCCCAACCTCCTTTTCCGTTCTGCCAACGCTCCGGCTGACGAGCCGGGCGGTGTGCGCCGTAACCCCGGCAAGACGCCCTGGGGTTAGAAATAAAAGTACATGACGAATGCCGTACTTGACTAGTAAATGCACAAAGTTTTGTAGAAAAAGTTTTTAGCGGGCCTTTTATAGCCCCCACCGGACGACGGCGGGGGTCTTTTTGTCCCAGCCCAGGGTGCATACTTTCGCCGTGCCGAGAACGAAGTGCCGGCCCTCGTGGGCGTCGAGTCCCAGCCACCGCGCGGTGAGGATCCGCGAAAAATGACCGTGCGCGACGATCAGGACGTTATCCAGTCCGGATTCCAGGACCCGCGCCACGATCTTGTCCGCCCTGGCGGCCACGTCGTCGAGCGCTTCCCCGTTGGGTACACCGTGGGTCCAGATGAGGTAGTCCGGATTGTCCTTGCGGATGAGGTCTGAACTGATGCCTTCGTAGTCGCCGTAGTCCCATTCCACGGCCAGCGGTTCCAGCCGGGCGTCCGGGAAACCCGCCAGTTCCGCGGTGCGGCGAGCCCTGCGCAAGGGGGACGTCAGCACCAGGTCGAAGTCGACGCCGTCGAGCACTTTGCGTGCTTCCACGGCTTGCTGCTCACCTTCGACCGTGAGCGGAAGATCGGTCAGGCCGGTGTATTGGCCGCTCTTGGACCACTCCGTTTCGCCGTGCCGCAGGATCCAGAGCTGGGGGCGGGGGCCGTTGGAAGGTGCGTTCATCTAGGACTCCTCTGTGGGGGCAACGACGGCGGCGGATTCCGGCTGCGCCGCCCACCATTCCTGCAGCTTGGCTTCGGCCACGGCGGGCTCCAGCGGACCGTTTTCCATCCGTTCATCCAGCAGGAACTTGTAGGCGCGCCCGACGACGGGGCCCGGCTTGAGCCCCAACAGGGCCATGATGCGGCCGCCGTCGAGGTCGGGCCGGACGGCATCGAGGGATTCCCGCTCACGCAGCGAGGCAATCCTGGCCTCGAGATCGTCGTAGGCAAAGGCCAGGCGCTCCGCCTTGCGCTGGTTGCGGGTGGTCACGTCGGAGCGGGTCAGCCGGTGCAGGCGTTCCAGCAGCGGTCCGGCGTCGGTGACGTAGCGCCGCACCGCGGAGTCGCTCCAGCCGGCGTCGCCGTACCCATAGAAGCGCATGTGCAGTTCCACCAGGCGGGCCACCGCCTTGATGGTGTCGTTGTCGAAGCGCAGCGCCTTCATCCGTTTGGCCGTCAGCTTGGACCCCACCATGTCGTGGTGCCGGAAGCTCACCGCACCGCCTGTTTCGAAGCGCCGCGTGGCCGGCTTGCCGACGTCGTGCATCAGGGCCGCGAAACGCAGCACGAAGTCCGGGCCCGGCACGGGCCCCTCCGCCTCGGATTCCAGCGCGGCAGCCTGTTCCAGGACCTGCAGCGAGTGCTGGTAGACATCCTTGTGGCGGTGGTGTTCGTCGGATTCCAGCCGCAGGGCGGAGACCTCGGGCAGCACAAACTCGGCCAGTCCGGTCTCCACCAGCAGGTCAACGCCCGTGCGGGGACGGACGGCGCAAATGAGCTTGACCAGC
>DASSXE010000490.1:0-2402 GCA_035704125.1 Arthrobacter sp. | reverse complement strand
CCGGAGTGGCAGCCCGAGCGGCCCGACGGCGGCCTCTCCATCTGGTGCCGCCTTCCGGCCCCAATCAGCACCGCCCTGGCCGTGACCGCCCCGGACTTCGGCATCCGCCTCGCCGCCGGGCCCCGCTTCGGCGTCGGCGGTGCGTTCGAGCAGTATCTCCGCCTGCCGTTTACGCTGCCGCCGGAGCAGCTTGAATCCGCGGTCCTGGCCATCCGCGCGGCCCAGGACCGCCTGGACCGGTCCCCGCAACTGCGCCGAAACCTCCCGGCCCCACCGGCGGCGGCCATCGCCTGACCCTAGGAGGACCCCCGCCCGGGTCCGCGGAGACCGCGCCGCGTAGAATGGACCGGTGATGCAATCCCCCCTCCCCGTGCGCGACGGCGTGAACGCGACCCGTCTTCGGCTGCCGGCGGAGGGCCCGTGGGAGACCGCCATGGACTACATGATGCACCGCTGGGGGCACGTCGACCCGCAGGGCATCGAGGACCGCTTCGACGCCGGCGAGATCGTCGGTGAGGCCGGCATCCCGCTGGACCGGACCACCCCGCTGCGGCGCCACACCTTCATTTGGTACTACCGCACCCTGCCGCCGGAGACCCGGATCCCGGTGGAGCTGACCATCCTGCACCAGGACGATCATCTTCTGGTGGTGGACAAGCCGCACTTCCTGCCGACCACCCCGGGCGGGACCTACATCCAGGAGTCGGCCCTGGTCCGGCTGCGGAACCAGTTGCAGCTGCCGGACCTGATCCCGATGCACCGGCTGGACCGCATGACGGCGGGCATCCTGCTGCTGTCGACCAACCCGGAAACGCGCGGAAAGTACCAGGTGCTGTTCGAGAAGCGCCAGGTGCAGAAGGAGTACGAATGCGTGTCCGCGGCGGAGCCGGCACCGGGCTTTCCCGCCGTCGAATTCCCCGTGGTGGTGCGGAACCGGATGACCAAGTCCCGCAGCTACCTGCTCGCCGAGGTGATTGAGGGCGAGCCCAACGCCGAGACCCGGATCGAGCGGTTGCGCACGCTCAACGCCGACGACGGCGGCGCACCCCGCCGCGCGCTGTACCGGCTGGAACCGCACTCCGGCAAGACCCACCAGCTGCGCGTGCACATGGCCTCGCTGGGACTCGGCATCGTCAACGACGCGTTCTACCCCGAGCTGCTGGACAAGGCCCCGGACGACTACGCCAAGCCGCTGCAACTGCTGGCCCGCGGCATCCGGTTCGTTGACCCCGTCTCCGGCCGCCCGGTGGAGTACCGCAGCCGGCTGGATCTCTCCGAAGCCCGCTAGCACCGGTCCCGCTAGCCCCAACATGCCCGCCCCCGCCCCGCGCAGAACGAAGCGGCGCCGGATCAGCTCCGATATGCGGTACCTTGTGCCCATGGACCTGGCCAATGTGGACGCCTGGGGATCGGCGATCTACTTCTGGATCGGCCCCGCGGTCTTCGCCGACGCCATTTTCCCGCCGGTCCCCTCCGAAATGCTGGTCATCACCGCCGGCGCCCTCTCCGCAGACGGCCGCGCCAATGTCTTCCTGATCGTCCTCATCGCCGCCGTGGCCTCCTGGCTCGGCGACCTCCTGGTCTTCCAGCTGTTCAAACGGCGCCTCAGCCACGTGCTGGACCGCTGGAGCTGGGGCCGGCAGTTCCACCGCGGCGTGCACCGGGCCATCGCCAAGGCCGGCCGTTCCTCCACCTATGGCGGCATCATCGGTATCCGATTTATCCCCGGGGGCCGGCTCGCCGCCACCGCGGCCGCCGGCATCGCCAATGTGTCCACCCGCGGGTTCAGCCTCTGCGCGGCGCTGGGCGGCGCACTTTGGGCGGTCTGGTGCGTGGGGCTGGGATATGCCACCGGGTCGGCCACGAAACTGCCGTTCTGGGCCAGTTCGCTGATCGGCGTGGCGCTGGGACTGGTGATCGGCGCCGTCGTCGGGCTGATCGTCACCCGCCGGCGCGGAAGCCGTTCCCCCGTGGTGGAGCCCGGCTCCGCGGACGCCGAACGGGCGGCGGACCCCGACGCCGAACTGGACTTCTAGCGCGGTTACACCGGCGCCCAGCGGCCGCGGTTGCGGCGCAGCACCGTCAGGTTCCCGGTCACGGCAACGCGTTCGACGGCGTCGCGCATCATGGCTGCCGCCTCCAGCGCCTGGCTGTTCTCCGCCGTGTAGGCGGTGGCCTCCACCAGGAAGCGCAGGTTCAGCTGCGGCACCCCGCCGGCAAGTTCGAGCTGGTGGGCCTCCACGTGGTGCCGCGTCCCGAGTGCCTCCACCGCCGCGTCCATAACGGCCTCCGGCGGGTTCCCCGGCTTGAGTCCGGTGATCTTGAGTCGGGTCTGGAACGAGGGCATGCCTCCAGCCTATCCATCCCCAACCGACCCTCCCGCAGATCCCGCCGCTCCCGGC
>DASSXE010000489.1:0-3664 GCA_035704125.1 Arthrobacter sp. | reverse complement strand
TCGGCCGCGGTGTCCGCGGTGGTGATCCCGTGGGCGCGGGCGGCTTCCAAGGCGGCCGGGACGACGTCGTAGCCGGTCACCGTATACCCGGCCTTGACCAGGTTCACGGCCATCGGTCCGCCCATGTGGCCCAGGCCCAGGAAGGCGACAGTGCCGGACTGCGCCGCGGGCAGCGCCGCGGAGGGTGAGACTTCAGACGGCGATGCTTCAGACATTGTCGCGCTCCTTCGAAAGATTCAGTTCCCGGTCACCCAGCGGCGCGAAATAGGCCTCGACATCGTCGCGGCTGACCTCTGCCAGAGTGGCGGGCTTCCAGTGCGGGGTTCGGTCCTTGTCCACCACCTGGGCGCGGATGCCCTCGCGGAAGTCGGGGCCGGCCAGGAACCGCAGGCCCACCCGGTATTCCTGCTCCAGCGCGCCGGCCAGGTCGAGCGCGGCGGCGCGGCGCAGCGACGCGAGGGCCACCTTGACCGCGGTGGGCGACTTGGCCTCGATGGTGTCGGCGACGTCCACGGCCTCCCCGCCCACGGTGCGCAGCCGGTTCACGATCTCACCGGCATCGTCGCCGGCGTAGCAGGCGTCGATCCACTCCTGCTGCGCGGCGAGAACGGACTCCGGCGCGGGTTCGGCGAACCGCGCGACGGCGGCGTCCACCGGTTCGGTTTCCAGCGCGGCCGCCAGGTCCTCGAGGTTTCCGGAGGAGACGAAGGTGTCCGCCAGTCCCAGGAAGACGGCGTCGGCACCGCTCAGGTGCGCCCCGGTCAGGGCCGCGTGGGTCCCGGTCTCCCCCGGCGCGCGGGACAGTAACAGCGTCCCGCCGACGTCGGGCACGAACCCGATGGTGGTTTCCGGCATGCCCATCCGGGTGCGTTCGGTGACGATCCGCACCGAACCGTGCGCCGAGATGCCCACCCCGCCGCCGAGGACCAGACCGTCCATGAACGCCACGTAGGGCTTGGGGTACTCGGAGATCAGCAGGTTCAACCGGTATTCAACCGCCCAGAACTCTGCGCTGGCGCTGCCGCCGTCGACCATGTCCCGGTAGATGGCCACGATGTCACCGCCGGCGCAGAGCCCCCGGCCGCCGGCACCGCGCACCAGCACCGCGGCGACGTCGTCGTCCCCCGCCCAGGTGGTGAGCGTCTCCAGCATCGCCGCGGCCATCCCGGCCGTCAGCGCGTTGACGGCCTTGGGCCGGTTCAGCGTGACGACGCCGAGCCGGCCGCGGCGTTCGAACAGGACCTCGGCGGCCTCTGAAGCGGGCTTTGCGGCGGCGCCGGCCGCCTGTTCCGCCATCAGCTGCCTTCCGGCATCACGAAGCTGGCGCCCTGGCGGATGCCGGAGGGCCAGCGCGTGGTGACGGTCTTGGTCTTGGTGTAGAAACGGAACGCATCGGCGCCGTGCTGGTTCAGGTCGCCGAAGCCGGAGGCCTTCCAGCCGCCGAAGGTGTAGTACGCGATCGGGACCGGGATGGGGACGTTGATGCCCACCATGCCCACCTGGACGCGGCTGGCGAAGTCGCGGGCGGCGTCGCCGTCGCGGGTGAAGATGGCCACGCCGTTGCCGAACTCGTGCTCGCTGCAGAGCCGGAGGGCCTCGTCGTAATCCGCGGCGCGGAGCACGCTGAGTACCGGGCCAAAGATCTCCTCCCGGTAGATCGACATGTCCTTGGTGACGTTGTCGAACAGCGTCGGCCCCACCCAGAAGCCGCCGTCGTAGCCTTCGACCTGGAGGCCGCGGCCGTCAGTGAGGAGGGTGGCGCCGGCTTCGACGCCCGCGGCGATGTAGCCCTCGATCCGTTCCTTGGCGGACGCCGCGACGACCGGGCCGAAGTCCGAGTCCTTGGCCAGGCTGGGGCCCACCTTGAGGCCGGCGATCCGTTCCTGCAGCTTCGCCACCAGCGCGTCCGCGGTCTGCTGGCCCACCGGGACCGCGACGGAGATCGCCATGCAGCGTTCGCCGGCGGAGCCAAAGCCGGCACCGATCAGGGCATCTGCGGCCATGTCCAGGTCAGCGTCCGGCATGATCACCATGTGGTTCTTGGCACCGCCGAAGCACTGGGCGCGCTTGCCGTGGGCCGCGGCCGTGGCATAGATGTACTGGGCGATCGGGGTGGAGCCGACGAAGCCGATGGCCTGGACCCGCGGGTCCTCCAACAGCGCGTCCACTGCTTCCTTGTCACCGTTGACGACGTTGAAGACGCCGTCCGGCAGGCCGGCCTCGGTGAACAGCTCGGCCAGGCGCAGCGGCACGGAGGGGTCGCGCTCGGAGGGCTTAAGGACGAAGGAGTTGCCGGCGGCCAGGGCGGGACCGGCCTTCCAGAGCGGAATCATCGCGGGGAAGTTGAACGGCGTGATGCCGGCGACGACGCCGAGCGGCTGCCGCAGCGAGTGGACGTCGACGCCGGTTCCGGCACTATCGGAAAACTCGCCCTTGAGCAGGTGCGGGGCGCCCGCGGCGAACTCGACCACCTCGATGCCGCGCTGGATGTCTCCCTTGGCGTCCGGGAAGGTCTTGCCATGCTCGGAGGACAGCAGCGTGGCGAGTTCGTCCATGTTCTGGTTGACCAGGTCCACGAACTTGAGCAGAACCCGGCCGCGGCGCTGCGGGTTCATGGCGGCCCACTCCAGCTGGCCCTTCTCCGCGTTGGCAACCACGTTGCGGACTTCTTCGGCGCTGGCCAGCGGGAGCCGCGCCTGGACCTCGCCGGTGCAGGGATCGTAGACGTCACTGAAGCGCCCCGAGGTGCCCTCCACGTGCTGTCCGCCGACGTAATGGGAAAGCTCACGAACCATGATGGAATGCTCCTTTGCATGTGACCTAGATCATCTCGAACCCGAATATACTCGGACTTCCTAGTAATTTCCAGAGTGTCCCGGCGCCCGCGCCCGTGCCGGGCCGTGCCCGGCCGCGCCGGGTCCGGCCGGCCCTCCCCGCTGCCAAGTTCGGTAAGTTAGGTTCTGTGAAGATTGCTACCTGGAATGTGAACTCGTTGCGTGCCCGTGCCGACCGTGTGGAGGCCTGGCTGCAACGCAGCGACTGCGACGTCCTGGCCATCCAGGAAACCAAATGCAAGGACGACAACTTCCCGTGGGAGCTGTTCGAGCGCATGGGCTACGAGGTGGCCCACTTCGGCCTGAGCCAGTGGAACGGTGTGGCGATCGCCTCGCGGGTTGGCCTGGACGACGTCGAACGCACTTTCCTGGACCAGCCCGCCTTTGGCAAGGGCGGCAAGGACGAGACGCAGGAGGCCCGTGCGATCGGCGCGACCTGCGGCGGCATCCGGGTCTGGAGTCTCTATGTCCCCAACGGCCGGGCGCTCGATGATGAGCACATGCCCTACAAGCTCAGCTGGCTGGACACGCTGCGCGCCCACGCGGAGGGCTGGGTCAAGGCGGATCCGGAGGCGCAGATCGCGCTGATGGGCGACTGGAACATCGCCCCGCGCGACGAGGACGTCTGGGACATCGACTACTTCCGCTCCGCCGGCCTGACGCACGTGAGCGAACCCGAGCGGGCGGCATTCCGCGCCTTCGAGGACGCCGGTTTCACCGACGTCGTCCGCCCGCACGCGCCGGGCCCCGGCGTCTACACCTACTGGGACTACACGCAGCTGCGGTTCCCGAAGAAGGAAGGCATGCGGATCGACTTCGTCCTGGCCTCC
>DASSXE010000449.1:0-7314 GCA_035704125.1 Arthrobacter sp. | reverse complement strand
ACAATGGACGCCAAAGTCCGCATTGTGAGACGAAAGTGCTGATTGTCGCGCAAATCACAATTCTACCGTCCGGCGAATCGCCTCACGATTGCCGGTCAAAATGCGCTTTCGGGGTAATTTGATGAAGATTATTCGACCGATCCACCCCTATCACGACTGTGATTCGAAGTGGCCGTCTCTGGTGGAATTCTGCTCGAGGCTGCCGGAAGGCCGGTTTCGTCCACAGAGTGGTCACTCGTCCCGGGCCCTTCTCACCGGCCCGCCAGCTCCGCGGCAGCCGGCCGTGATAGTACGCCGCATGCGGTCTGACGCTCCGCCGGGCGGGAGGAGCCGGCGGCTCCTCCCGCCCGATGGAGGGCCTAGTTCGACTGGCCGGTGGCGGTCGCGGCCACCAGCATCACGGACTTCGCCGTGTAACCGGAACCGTCCTTGGCCGCGGTGATCCGGACGGTGGCGCCTGAAACGATGTCCGCCACGCTCAACTGGGTGCCGCCGCTGCCGCCGCTGGTGCTGCCGGTCCCGCCGGACTGCTGGCGGCGCTGCTGCACGTTGCTGACCGCCACATCGCTTCCCAGGGCATAGCTGCGGGTGAAGCCGTCGGTGCTCTTGACCGTCACCGAGGACGGGCTGACCTCGCTGACGGTGCCCAGCTGTTCGGCCATGGACGTGTAGGTACTTCCCTCCAGCACGACGTAGTCGGCGTGCACGGCGGCGGACAGTCCGCCCGCCATCGCCCCCATTCCGCCCGGGCCGAAGGCGCCGCCGCCATCACGGCCCGTCGCAGATCCTCCGGTTTGTCCGCCCTGCTGGCCGCCGGGCATCCCCTGCCCGTTGAAGCGCTGCCCGCCGGCCGCGCCTGCAGCATCGCCACTGGCCGCGGCGGAGCTGGAGGTCAGGGCGTAGACGCCTGCGCCGGCACCGACGGCGATGACGGCCGCCACCCCGCCGACGGCGAGGCCGCGTTTGACGGTCCACGGCTTGTCGGCCTGCGGGTTCCGCGCGGCAGCAGCCGGAGCGCCCCACCCCGGAGCGGCACCGACGGGAGGCTGTGCGGGATTGGCGGCGGGGGCCGGCTGTGCGGAGAAGGCGGCGGGGGCCGGGGGTGCGTGGTTGGCGGCCGGGGCCGTGACCGGGGCCGGACCGGATGCGGCGTCGCGGCCGGGCTGCCCGGCCGTCTCGCGGCCGGGTTCGCTGGCGGGTTCGCTGGCGGGCTGCTGGCCTTCGCCGGGGTACTGGTCGTTCATGGTGGTTCTCCTGCCTGGAAAAGCGGATGGTGTGTTTCCCCTAGCGTGCTCAGGCATGCTGTGCCGGGCCTGTGAGGTCTGCCAGCCGTGCCTGTGACCTTCGCCGCCTCCGCTTCCGCCCTGCCCGGGCGGCGCCCAGCTGGGTAGGCTGGGATTCACAGGTGCCGCACAGGGTCCCCAAAGCCGCGCCTAACCGGCAGATCGGAGAGTCGTTCCATGGCCACGTCGCACTCCATGACCAACAACCTTCCGCAGCTCACCCACCCGGACGGCTCCCCCATCCGCGCCCTCGTGGTGGATGACGAACCCAGCCTGTCCGAACTCATGAGCATGGGACTGCGGATGGCCGGCTGGTCCGTGGCGGTGGCCCCGGACGGCCCCGAAGCGGTCAAGCTTGCCAAGGACTTCCGTCCCGACGTCCTGGTGCTCGATGTGATGCTGCCGGGATTCGACGGCGTCGAACTCCTCAGCCGGATCCGCGCGTTCGCGCCCGAAGTCCCGGCACTGTTCCTGACCGCCAAGGACGCCGTCCAGGACCGGATCACCGGCCTGGCCGCCGGCGGCGACGATTACGTGACCAAGCCGTTCAGCATGGAGGAAGTCCTGCTCCGCCTGCACCGCCTGGTCCAGCGCTCCGGCGTCGCCGCCATGGACACCGCCGAACTGGTGGTGGGCGATCTGGTCCTCAACGTGGACACCCGGGACGTGACCCGCGCCGGCGAGGAGCTGCACCTCACCGCCACCCAGTTCGAGCTGCTGCGCTACCTGATGGAAAATCCGAAACGCGTCATCAGCAAGGCCCAGATCCTGGACCGCGTCTGGGACTACGACTTCGGCGGCCAGGCAAACATCGTGGAACTCTATATTTCCTACCTGCGCAAGAAGATCGACGCCAAGCACGCCCCGATGATCCACACGGTGCGCGGCGCCGGCTACGTGCTGAAACCGGCGGACTGATCCGTGCCCACTCTTTCCGGTGTGGTCCCGGCCCCAGGCCGCGACTGGCGCAACCCCTCCACCTGGCATCTGCGGACCCGGCTGGTCCTGGTGGCGATGGCACTGCTGGTCACCATCTGCGGCGCCGTTGGCGTCTTCAGCTACGTCTCCATGGACGCTTTCCTGACCCGGCAGCTCGACGAGCAGCTCGGTGCGGCCGCCCACCGCTCCAACGAATTCGGCCGGCCCGATTCCGGCAGCCCCGGCGGCCGTCCGGACCCGCTGGAAGCCAAGGGGCAGGGCATCGGCACCCTCAACGCCCGGGAGCAGGACGGCAGGATTGCCAGCGCCGGTTTCCTCGCCGGGGACGCCACCCGCAAGAGCCTGTCCGCGGACGACAACGCGGTGCTGCTGGCGCTGACGCCCAACGCCGCCCCCGTGGACCGGACCCTCTCGGCCGGTGCGTACCGGCTGATCGCGACGCAGACCCAGTACGGGGACATCATTGTCACCGGCCTGCCGCTGGACGAAAAGCAGAACACCCTCGGCTCCCTCGTGGGCACCCTGGGCGCGGTGTCGGTAGGCGGCCTGGTGCTGATCGGCCTGATCGGGACGGCCCTGATCCGACGGACCATGGAGCCGCTGGAGAAGCTCTCCGAGGTGGCCACCAAGGTCTCCCGCCTGCCGCTGGATGCCGGCGAGGTGGCGCTGGGAGTGCGCGTTCCGGCGTCGGCGGCGCACCCCGGCACCGAAGTGGGCAGCGTGGGCCATGCCCTCAACCAGATGCTGGACAACGTCTCCAACGCGCTGCAGGCCCGGCAGGAAAGCGAAATGAAGGTCCGCCAGTTCGTCGCCGACGCCTCGCACGAACTGCGCACCCCGCTGACGGCGATCCGCGGCTACACGGAGCTGATGCGGATGACCGAACACTTCACCCCCGACGGCGAGAAGTCCCTCGCCCGGGTACAGAGCCAGTCCGAACGGATGACCAGGCTGGTGGAGGACCTGCTGTTGCTCGCAAGGCTGGACGAGGGGCAGCCGCTCAAGATGGCCGACGTAGACCTCACCCAGCTGGCCGTCGAGACGGTGAGCGATGAAAAGGTGATGGCCCCGGACCGTGTCTGGCAGCTCGAACTCCCGGACGAGCCCGTGGTGGTCCGCGGCGACACGACCGCGCTGCACCAGGTCATCGCCAACCTGCTCTCCAACGCCCGCAAACACACCGGCCCGGGAACGACGGTGCTCACCCGCGTCATGCGCTCCGCCGACGGCAGCGCCGTGGTCACGGTGACCGACGACGGCGCCGGCATCGCCCCGGAATTCCTGGGCAAGGTCTTCGCCCGGTTCGCCCGGGCCGATGCTTCCCGCACCAACCCCTCCGGACGCCCGGGCGCGGCCGGGACGGCCACCAGCGCGCAGTCCACCAGCGCGCTGGCGACGGCGACGGCGGTGCAGGGAACCAGCGGGCTTGGCCTGTCGATCGTGCAGTCCATCGTGGCGGCGCACGGCGGCACGGTGGAGGTCAGCTCCCGGCCGGGCCGGACCGAGTTCGCGGTCAGGCTGCCGGGCTCCCCTGCGGCGTCGTCGGCTTCTCCGACCGCCTGACCCGGAAACGCCCGCACGGCCAACTTCCACAGCGGCCACACAGCTTTCCCCCAATACCTTCATATGGGCGACCGGGAGAGTGGAACCATGACTTCCACTGACCAGGCCCCAGGAACCCTGTCCCGCTCCGGGGCCACGCCGGCTGGTCCGGCGCCCGCCGCACCGGCGCCGTCTGCATTTCCGCTCCCGGGCGCCCTCACCGGCATCGGCCGGCGGCGTTCGGCCATCGACACCCGGTCCGGGATACCGGTGCTGGATGTCACCATCCCGGTGTTCAACGAGGAGCGCGACCTCGAGGCCTGCCTGCGCCGGCTGCACGCCTACCTGCTGGGCTCGTTCCCGCACCCATTCCGGATCACAGTGGCGGACAACGCCAGCACCGACGGCACACTCCAGACCGCCGAACGCGTCGCCCGGGAACTGCCGCAGGTCGCCGTCGTGCACATGGCCGAGAAGGGCCGCGGCAACGCACTGCGCCGGGTCTGGCTGGCCTCGCCCTCGCCGGTCCTGGCCTACATGGACGTGGACCTGTCCACGGACCTGGCCGCGCTGGGGCCGCTGCTGGCACCGCTGATCTCCGGACATTCCGACCTGGCGATCGGAACCCGGCTGACCCGCAACTCGCGGGTGGTCCGGGGCCCGAAGCGGGAATTCATCTCGCGCAGCTACAACTTCCTGCTGCACTCCCTGCTGGGCGCACACTTCAGCGATGCGCAGTGCGGCTTCAAGGCGATCCGCGCCGACGTCGCCCATCAACTGCTCCCGCACACCCTGGACAACGCCTGGTTTTTCGACACCGAGCTGCTGGTCCTGGCCGAGCGGTGCGGGCTGCGGGTCCACGAGGTCCCGGTGGACTGGACGGACGATCCGGACTCCAGCGTCGACATCGTGCAGACCGCCGTTGCCGACCTGCGCGGGATGGCGCGGCTGAGCCGGGACCTGGTCTCCGGCCGGATTCCGGTTCCGGAACTCCGCGCAGCCCTGGCCCGGGGGCCGCTGCCGGCATCCTCACGCGGAACGGAGCAGAGCCCCGGCGGCAGCCTCTTCGGCCAGCTGGTCCGTTTCGGCAGCATCGGGGTGGCGTCCACCGTCGCCTATCTGGTGATCTTCCTGCTCTGCCGCGGCGTCATGGATCCCCAGCTGGCGAACTTCCTGGCGCTGCTGATCACCGCCGTTGCCAACACCGCGGCGAACCGGCGCTTCACGTTCGGGATCCAGGGCCGCAACAACGCAGCACGCCACCATTTCGAGGGCCTGCTGGTCTTCGGGATCGGGCTGGGCCTGACCTCCGGCGCCCTGCTGCTGGTCCATGCAGCCTCCGGCGGCACTCCGGACCGCTGGCTGGAACTGGCCACCGTCACCGCCGCCAACCTCGCCGCCACGGCCGTGAAATTCCTGCTCTTCCGGCTGGTGGTCTTCGGCCACCGCTCCGGCACCTCCTTGCCTGTGTCCGCCACCGGCACCTCCTCTTCGGCGTCCGCCGCCGGCACCGATTCCCTCCCCACAGAAACGGCCAACTAAATGACCGCCACCATCAGCCCCGCCGACGGGACCCGGGCCGGCGCCCCGGTTCCGCACCCGCACCCATCCCCGCGGCCCCTTCCGGCGCCGCCGTCGGCGCGGAGCCCCCGCGAGCGCCTCCTGTTCGGCGACCAGCCCCGCTGGGTCCGCCCGTCGGCCGCCGCGCTCCTGGCCATCACGGCCGTGCTGTACCTGTGGAACCTCGGGGCCACCGGCTACGCCAACTCGTTCTACGCCGCGGCGGTCCAGGCCGGCACGAAGGACTGGACCGCGCTGCTCTTCGGCTCCCTCGACGCCGGCAACGCCATCACCGTGGACAAGCCTCCGGCGGCGTTCTGGATCCCGGCGCTGGCCGGACGGATCTTCGGATTCTCACCGCTGAGCATGCTGGTCCCCCAGGCGCTCATGGGGGTGGCCGCCGTCGGCCTGCTGTACCTGGCCCTCAAGCGGGTCTCCGGCCCGGCCGCGGGCCTGCTGGCAGGCGGCGCACTGGCGCTGACCCCGGTGGCGGCGCTGATGTTCCGCTTCAACAACCCCGACGCGATGCTCACCCTGTGCCTGGTGCTCGCCGCGTACCTGACCACCCGGGCCATCGAGAAAGCCGGCTGGAAATGGCTCGCCGCGGCCGGCGCTGTGGTCGGGCTGGCGTTCCTGACGAAGATGCTGCAGGGCTTCCTGATCGTGCCCGGGCTGGGCCTGGCCTACCTCTGGGCAGCTCCAGCCAGCCTGCGGCAGCGGCTGCTGCATCTGCTGGGAGCGGCCGCCGGCATTCTTGTGGTGGCCGGCAGTTACATCGCCCTCTTCCAGCTGACGCCGGCCTCGGCACGGCCGTACATGGCCGGCTCGGAGACCAACAGCTTCCTGGAGCTGACCTTCGGCTACAACGGCCTGGGCCGGATCACCGGTTCCGGCGAGGGGATGCGCGGCGGAGCCGGAGCACCCGGCGGCACGGCGGCAGACATCGCCGGCGGCACCGGGGCGCTCGGCGGGGCCTTTGGTGGCGCGGCCGGCGGTCCGGGCGGCGGCAACGCCGGCTTCGGCGGCGCGGCCGGGATCACCCGGCTGTTCGGAACCAGCTTCGGCGGCGAGGTGTCCTGGCTGCTGCCGGCGGCACTGATCCTGCTGCTGGCCGGGTTGTGGTTCACCCGGCGTGAGGCCCGCACCTCCGCCACCCGTGCGGCACTCCTGCTCTGGGGCGGCTGGCTAGTGGTTACGGCAGGGATCTTCAGTTTCATGAGCGGCATCGTTCATCCCTACTACGCCGTGGCACTGGCTCCCGCGGTCGCGGCCCTGGTGGGTCTCGGCGGCGTGCAGTTGTGGCGGGGCCGGGCCTACTGGCCGGCCCGGCTGGTGCTGGCCGTCACCGTCCTGGCCAGCGCGGTGTGGTCCGCCGTGCTGCTGGGCCGGGACCCGTCCTGGCTGCCCGGGCTGCGGGTCATCGTGGTGGTCCTGGGCGTGCTGACCGCGGCGGCGCTGCTGGCGCAGATCGACCGGCTGGCGGCAGTCTCCGCTGCCTTGCGCAAGGCGGTGATGGCCGGCGTCGTAGTCCTGGCGTTGCTGGCGGCCGGCCTAGGCACCGCGGCCTGGACGGTCGCAACGGCATCCCAGCCACATTCCGGCTCCATTCCCTCGGCTGGACCTGCTGGATCGGCGGTGGGCGGTTTCGGGGCCGGGAGGGTCACGCGGAACGGCGGCACGGGTACCGGGACGGCCGACGGCGGCACGGGTACCGGGACGGCCGACGGCGGCACGGCTTCGGGCGGGAACGGCCTCACCGGCGGCCCCAGCGCCGGCGGACCGGAGGGCGAGACGGCCTCAACCGAGCTGTCTGCGCTGCTGAAGTCCTCCACCGCGAAGTGGTCCGGCATCGTCTCCGGCGCCACCTCCGCCGCAAACCTGGAACTCGCCACCGGGACGAACGTGATTGCCCTGGGCGGCTGGAACGGCGGCGACCCGTACCCCACCCTGGCGCAGTTCCAGGCCATGGTGGACCGCGGGGAGATCGGAT
>DASSXE010000265.1:0-5190 GCA_035704125.1 Arthrobacter sp. | reverse complement strand
TGTCTCGGCATCCCCGGCGCCGCCACCGGCCTCGCCCGTACCGCCCTCACCCATCCCGGCGCCCGGCGTCACGGTTGCCTGCCCCTGCAGGAGGATGCCGAACTGCCCGGCGAAGACCGGGTGTGCGCGCTTCTTGGAGAGTTCGATGATGGACGTGAACCCCTTGAAGGCCCCCTGCCGGCAGATGACATTCAGGTCCCGGATGTCACCGGTGGGCAGGGCCCCGGCTGCCTCGGCGTCGCCGGAAAACCGGAACGGCCGGTACTTCTCCAGCGGATGCTCGGCGCCGTCGACCGTGAGGAAGAGCAGGTCGCCGTCCACCACGGTGAGGACCCGTTCCATTCCCGCAAAACTGGAGAAAACTCCGGCCTTATTGATCTCCGCGATGCTGACCCGCCAATCCCACTGTCCATCGCCGGCAGCAGATCCGCCGGACGGGAAGCGGGCCAGCTCGCGGGTCACGCCGCCGCCGTTGCGCCACGGGCTGGGTTTGAGGTCTGCGTAGCGGATGATGTCCATCGCCCCAGCCTAACGGCGTCACCCGGCGGCGAACCGCGGAGCTTGCTAACGTCGAAGGATCACAACACAGCCAAAGGGAGCCGGAATGTTCGTCAAAGTGTGCGGCCTCAGTACCTCGGAGTCGGTGCGCGCCGCCGTCGACGCCGGCGCGGACGCGATCGGCTTCGTCCTGACCCCCAGCCCGCGCCAGGTGGCCCCGGAGCGGGCTCGGGAGTTGCTGGCCGACGTTCCGGAGGGGCTGCCCGTGGTGGGCGTCTTCCGGCACGAAAGCGCGGACGACGCCGTGGCCGCCGCCCGGGCGGCCGGCCTGGAGTGGGTGCAGCTGCACGGCGAACGCACCGCCGGGGACGTCCGGACGGTCCACGACGCCGGAATGAAGCTGATCCGGGCGGTCACCATGGCCGCGGATGCCGACGCGTTCGCCGACTGGGGTGAGGACCTGCTGCTGGTCGACGCCGCCGTGCCCGGTTCCGGGGAGGCCTGGGACTACGCCTCGGTCCGGGACCGCGGGCTGGCCGAACGGACGTGGCTGCTGGCCGGCGGACTGGACGCGGAGAACGTGGCAACAGCAGCGGCGGCGGCCGGGGCCTGGGGCGTGGACGTCTCCTCCGGCGTCGAACAGTCCCGCGGAGTCAAGGATCCGGCGAAGGTCAGGGCCTTCGTGAAAGCGGCCAAGGGCGCCTGAACGGCGTCCGTGCAGGCTACCGCGTGATGGTGAAGGTGTCGGTGAAGCTGCCCTCCGCGGCCACGAGTTCTGCCGTCAGCGCCTCCCGCCCCACGGAGACCTTCAGCGTCCCGTAAGTCGGCGTGCGGTTCTTGCCTGACCAGGCCGCGAAGTAGCCTGCTTCCGGGTCGTCTTCCCGGACATCGTGCAGCCCCACCCCGCCGATCCCGATGCCCGCGAACACTGTTCCCCGGCCCTGCTGCAGGGTCCCGCCGGTGCCGCCCAGGCACTGGCTCGAAAAATTGTCCGGCACCAGGGCCGGGCAGCCCGGGCCGAGTCCCAACTGGTGGGTGCGCTGGTAGAGGTGCTGGTGTCCGGAAAGGACCAGGTCCACCTTCTTCTCGATCAGCAGGTTGGTGAAGTCCGCCCCGGGCTGGCAGGCGTAGGCCCCCAGGTTGAAGCACGGAGTGTGCATGCCCACCACGGTCCAGGGAATCTTCCGTGCCTTCGCCCCATCGAGGGCATCCGCAGTCCACCGCCAGCGGTCGCTGTCCCTCCCGTAGTCCAGGGGCTTCCCGTCGCGGAACTTGATCCCGGGCGAGACCATGACGATCCGCACCAGCGGGTTCTCCTGCGGGACGTCGACGAACCACTGGGTGCCGTACTCGCCCTGCAGGCCCGGCAGCCGGTTCGGCAGGCACTTGACGAAGTTGGCGATGTCGCCGTCGTGCCCGTCGCTTTCGTGGTTGCCGGCCACCAGCTCGTAGGGGAATTCCGGTCCCAGCTTTCCGGTGACCATGTCGCAGAACTGCTGTTCGATACCGGCCTGGTAGGTGAAGTCGCCCAAGGCGAGGTTTAGCTGCGGTTTGGTCTTCGCGATCGCGTCGAGGACCTTCCGGGCGCTGGAGCCGACGCCGATGTCGCCCTCCGCGGTGAAGACCACCGGCGGTTCGGCCGGGGAAGAGCGCGGCGCCGGAGCGGCCCCGGGCGACGGCGGCGCGGAGGGTGCCGAAGCGGAGGGCGCCGCATCGGACGGCGCAGCTCCGGACGACACAGTTCCGGACGGCGGCGGCGGGCTTTCCGCGGTGCACCCCGCCGCCGGCAGCGCCAGCAGCAGCGCGGCCAGCAGGGCGATAGCCGTGCCACTCCGGCGGCTGACGCCCGATGCCCTGGCCATCTGTCCTGCCTTCCCGCGAGAGCTCGCACGGTGGGACCCGGCGCCGGGCCGGACTCCGTCAGCCGTTTCCCGCCCGGCCTACGCCAAGGGTAAGCCGCTGCGCGCCGCGGGGCCAGAGCCGTGCCGGCCCGGGTCCGGCACGGATTCAGGGGCAGTTCAGGGCTATCCCCGAGGACAGATCCGGGGCCGGCGGGAGACAATGAACCCATGAAGACTTTGCTCAACATCATCTGGCTGCTCTTCGGCGGTCTGTGGCTCGCGCTGGGCTACTTCGCGGCCGGCGTCGTCTGCTGCCTGCTGATCGTCACCATCCCCTGGGGCCTGGCGTCCTTCCGGATCGCCTCCTACGCACTGTGGCCTTTCGGCCGCACCGTGGTGGACCGCCCCGGCGGCAACGGCGTCTTCTCGCTGCTGGGCAACGTCATCTGGCTCCTGGTGGCAGGCATCTGGATCGCCGTGGCGCACGTCGTGACGGCCTTCGCCATGGCGCTGACGATCGTCGGCATCCCGCTGGCCATCGCCAACCTCAAGTTGATCCCGGTGTCCCTGATGCCGTTGGGCAAACAGATTGTGACGACGAACCGGCCGTTCGCCGGCGGCTACCGCTAGGTCCCGGCTCAACCGCCGCCGGTCCGCGGAGGGAGCGGAGGGAGAGGTCAATGTCAGAACGTCCGGTTGCGCAGGATGGGCCGGGTGATGACGGGCTGATGCTCGTCATCACCCGCGAGTTCCAGGTCCCGGTGGAGACGGTCTGGGCGGCTCTGACCGATCCGGACCAGGCCCCGGCCTGGTGGGGTCCCCGCGGCTTCCACACCCCGCGGGAGACCATCGACGCGGACCTGGAAATTGGCGGGCTGTACCGGGCCTGCATGGTTGAGGATGCCACGGGACAGGAGTACTGGTGGAGCGGGGTGCACACGGACATTGAACCGCCCACGCTGTTCGTCTTCACCCACGCCTGGGACAAGCCGGACGGCACCCGCGGGTTTGAGACCGAGGCGGCCTTCCGGCTGGAGGAGCTCGACGGCACCACCAGGATGACCTTCACCCAGGGCCCGTTCGACACCGTGGAAAACCGGGACAGTCACGGCGCCGGCTGGCGTGAGTCGTTCGACCGGCTCGCCGAGCACCTCCGCAGGACCGCTTAGCCACAGCCGGCCGCGAGCTAGTCCAGTTCGGCCGCCAGGTTCCGCCGGGCGGCATCCTGCCAGAGCGCGCGGCCGCGGTCGGTGTGGAAGAGCGGCTCGAGGTCCAGTAAGTGACGGACGACGGCGGCGCGGCCGGCGGCAAAATCGGCGTCGCCGATGTGGGCGAAATCCTGGCGGACCGCCGACCGGTAGCGGGCGTAGGCGGCCGGATCGCCGCCCAGGACCGAGAGGTCGGCATCGCTGAGGAGGGCCGCGGCGTCGTCGCCGGGCGCGGGCCGGTGGTCCGCCGTCATCCGCACCAGCCGCGCCACCTCCCCGGCCTCGCCGCTTGGCAGCCCGGCGTGGGCCAGCCGGTCCTCGGCCAGCCTGGCCGATTCCTCCTCGTCCTCGCCGGCGATCCCGCGGTAGACGGCGTCGTGGAACCAGGCCGCCAACAGCACGGTGCGCGGCGGCGGCTCCGGGGCGGTCAGCCGGTCCAGGGCCTCCAGCACGGCAAGCAGATGGGTGCGGCTGTGATAGTTCCGGTGCTCCTCGCCCCAGCGGTCCAGCAGGTCCAGGAAGAGCGCGTCGTGGCCGGGAAGCGTCTCATTCCAGCGGGTCAGGAGCGGCAGTTTCAGCGATCCGCTGCGCCGCCGGGCCGGGATCCGCAGCCCGCTGGCGATGAGTTTCCGGACCAGGACCCGGCCCTCGACCGGCAGGGCGCCGGCGGCCACGAGGGAGTCAAAGCGGGCCTCGGCGACGTCGTAGTGGTCGCCGTCGAACGCCCGCTCCGGAATCCCCGCCGACCGGGCGAAGGCGTGCAGTTCCTCCAGTGAACTGTCGGAGACCAGGTGCGAGAAGTGGGTGCCGTGGGCGGGCCAGAGCGGCGGATCGATGTAGACGGCCATTCCGGCAGTCTACGAGGCGGCGGAACAGCATGGTCAGGTTGCCGTTGAACCGCGGCCTGGCCCCCGGGTCGGCGATGCGGCAAAACAGGTGCTCTGAATCCGCATATACGGGCTAGAGTGGCTTCATGCCACGTTTCCGCGTCTCTGAAGCCGCCCGGTTCCTGGGTGTCAGCGATGACACCGTCCGCCGCTGGACCGAGAACGGGACCCTCACCGCGCACCGCGATGATTCCGGTCGGCTCGCTGTGGACGGCCTGGAGCTCGCCACCGTTGCCCGGGAGCAGGCCAAGCTGCCGGAGGACCCATCCCGCGGCGGAAGCTCAGCCCGGAACCGGTTCGTCGGCCTGGTCACCGCCATCACGGCGGACACCGTGATGGCGCAGGTGGAGTTGCAGTGCGGGCCGTTCCGGGTGGTCTCGCTGATGAGCAGCGAGGCCGTCCGCGACCTGGGCCTGGAACTCGGCTCCGTCGCCACCGCCGTCGTCAAGGCCACCACGGTGATCATCGAGAGCCCGCACGGGAAGGCCCTGGTATGAGGCGCCTGCGGGACACGGCCGCCCTGCTGCTGGCCGCCGCCCTGGCCATCGGAACTGCCGGCTGCGGCGCGCAGGGGAGCGACGGGGCTGCGGAAAATACCCTCACCGTCTTCGCGGCGGCATCCCTGAAGGCGCCCTTCACCGCCCTGGCGAAGAGCTTCGAGGCAGGCCACCCGGGCACCAAGGTCAAACTCAGCTTCGCCGGTTCGGCGGACCTCGCCACCCAGCTCGGCCAGGGCGCGCCGGCCGACGTGTTCGC
>DASSXE010000282.1:0-3424 GCA_035704125.1 Arthrobacter sp. | reverse complement strand
GTAGGCGGCGTCCACCCGGCGGCCGGGGGCGTCCAGGACACCCTCTCGGATCATGTGGCTCGCCCCGTCGAAGCCCTCCTCGCCGGGCTGGAACATCAGGACGACGTCGCCGGCGAGCCGGTGCCGCTGCTCGGACAGCAGTGTGGCGGCTCCGGCCAGCATGGAGGTGTGCAGGTCATGGCCGCAGGCGTGCATGGCGCCGTCGACCCGGGAGGTGAAGGCCACGCCGGTTTTCTCCTGCACCGGCAGCGCGTCCATGTCTGCCCGCAGCAGCACCGCCGGCCGGTCGCCTTCCCCGGCCGCCCCGCCGCGCAGCACGGCGGTGACCGAGGTGGTGTCGGTGCCGAGGGTGATCTCGTAGCCGAGGCCGTCGAGTTGCCGCAGGACCTTCTCCTGGGTGCGGGGGAGGGCCAGCCCGATTTCCGGTTCCTGGTGCAGTTCATGGCGGAACCGGGCGAGATCTGCTTGCAGTTCCCGGGCGTCGGCGGTAATGGTCACGTGGTCTCCTGGCTGGTGATGGGCGGTGGTCGGGACTTCCTGGGTCTATTCTGGAGTGACCTGCGCCACAGGTGGCCGAAGGCCTGAAAAAATGCAGTTCGTTGGTCAGGACGCAGGATTTATGCAGCGGAGAGGCGTATGCGGTGGAATTGAGCGAAGAGGACCTGGCGCTGATTAATGTGCTCCAGATGGCGCCGCGGCTGAGCTGGGCGCATGCCGCCGAGGTCCTGGGCGTGCATGCCACCACCCTGGCCGCACGGTGGGACCGGCTGCGCTCGGCCGGCGTCTCCTGGATTACCGCTCACCTGATCGGGGACCCGCACCAGATGTGCCTGGCCTTCGTGGCCGTGGACTGCGAGATGCACCGCCGCGACGAAGTGACCGCCCGGCTGGCCGGGATGCCCGAGGTGGTGACGGTCGAGGAGGCCGCCAGCAAGCGGAACCTCATGCTGACCGTCATCACCCGCTCCCTGGACGAATTCGGGGTGCAGGTGATGCCGCGGCTGAAGGAAATCGAGGGGCTGGTCAAGTACGAGACCGCGCTCTGCACGCGCCTCCACTCAAGCGGCGGGGCCTGGCGGCTCAACGTGCTGAGCCGGGCGCAGCAGGCCATGGTGCGGACCCTGGCGGGCCTCGAAACCGCCGGAAGCGGGCCGGCCGCGGCCGGACGGGAGCTGCCCGAGAGCCACCTCGCGCTGCTGCCGTTCCTGGCCCGGGACGGGCGCGCCACCGCGGCGGAGATCGCCCGCGCCCTGGGCCGGCACCCGGCCACCGTCCAGCGCCAGCTCAACCGCGTGCTGGCCAGCGGCATCCTGTCCTTCCGATGCGAGGTGGCCCAGCGCTACTCGGCGTTCCCGGTCACCTGCCAGTGGTTCGTCAACGTTCCCGCCGGCCAGCACGAGGCCGCGGCCGCCGAGCTGAAAACCATGCGGAACGTCCGGCTCAGCGCCTCCACCACGGGACCCACGAACTTCGTCATCATCATGTGGCTGCAGTCCCTGGCCGACGTCATGACCGTGGAGCTGGCCCTGCAGCAGAAGGTCCCCGGCATCGACCTGGTGGAGAGTGTCGTCATGCTCAGGACCGTCAAGCGGGTGGGGTGGATTCTGGACGCCGACTCGCGGGCCAGCGGGGCCGTCGTCGTCCCCGCCCAGGGGCTCGCGCCTTAGGCTTCAGGTATGTCATCCGCCGCCAGCCCGCAGTCCGGCCCGGAGCAGGGTGCGGCCGCCGCCGGCGGCATCTTCCACCGCAGCTACCTGCTGGTCACCCTCGGCGCCTGCGCCCTGGTGTTCCTCGCCGCCTTCGAGTCGCTGGCGGTGACCACCATCATGCCCGTCGTCAGCCGGGAGCTCGACGGGGCGAGCCTCTACGCGCTGGCGTTCGCCGGTCCGCTCGCCACCGGGGTGATCGGAATGGTCGCCTCCGGCAGCTGGGCCGACCGCAAGGGGCCCGTGGCGCCGCTGCTGGCGGCGGTGGGAATGTTCGTGCTGGGCCTGCTCATCGCCGGCACCGCCGGATCCATGCCGGTCCTGGTCGCCGGGCGGCTGGTGCAGGGCCTCGGCGGCGGCGGCCTCACCGTGGCGCTCTACGTCGTCATTGCCCGGGTCTACCCGCCGGCACTGCACCCGAAAATCTTCGCCGCCTTTTCCGCCGCCTGGGTCATCCCCTCCCTGGTGGGTCCGTTCGCTGCCGGGCTGGTGGCCGAGGTGGCCGGTTGGCCCTGGGTGTTCCTGGGCGTGGTGGGACTGGTGGTACCTGCCCTGCTGCTGACCGCCCCCGCGCTGCGGAGCCTGCCTCGGGTGGCGGACGGGCGCCCCGGGGAGTCCGAGGCCCCAGATAGCTCCGACGCGCGGTCGCGGACTCCGGGTGCGCTGGCCAAACTGGGACTCGCCGCCCTGGCCGCCGCCGCGGTCCTGGGCTTGAACCTGTCGGCTTCCCTGCCGGGAGTCGGCGGCCTGCTCGCCGGGGCCGCCGTCGCCGTCGCACTCCTGGGCGTCCGGCCGCTGATGCCGCGCGGCACCTTGACCGCCCGGCGCGGGCTCCCCAGCGTCATCCTCACCCGCGGGCTTGCCTCCGCCGCCTTCTTCGGCGCCGAGGTGTACCTGCCGTACCTGCTCGTGGAGCGCTACGCCTTCGCCCCGACGTTCGCGGGGCTGACGCTCACCGCCGGCGCCGTCGCCTGGGCCGCGGGGTCGGCGGTGCAGGGCAGGCTGGGCCCCCGCCTGCCGCACCGGCGCGCGGTCCGGGTCGGGGCGGCGCTGGTGCTCGGCGCCGTCGTGCTGGCGCTGGCGACCACCGTGCTGGGCTGGCCCCCCGTCGTCGCGATCGTCGGCTGGATCTTTGCCGGCGCGGGCATGGGGCTGATGTACGCGCGGCTCAGCGTGATGACCCTGGCGCTCTCCACCAAGGAGACCGAGGGCTTCAACAGTTCGGCGATGTCGATCTCCGATTCGCTCGGCGGGGCGTTGTCCCTTGCCGCGACCGGGATCGTTTTCGCCGCATTCACGACGGCGGCGGGAGCCGGTGCCTTGGGCGGCGCCGCACCATTCGCCGGGGTGTTCGCGCTGACCGCCGCGATCGGCGTCGCCGGCGTCGTGGTCGCACCCCGGGTCGCCGGACACCCCCGGGCAGCCAAAGCGTCCGCGCCCCTCGACCCACCCGGTCGAAAACGGGAGGAGCGCCTCGGATGATAGACTGGATGAACTTGATGTGCAGTGATGCCCACTCTGGATCCGGCCGGGACGCCTCGGCGAGCCGCTGGATCACCCGCGAATTTCTTCGGAAATGACCGCGGGGAGTGGGTTTTATTCATGTGAGAGGCACATCCTGCGTCGATGAACGCGTTCCATTTGGTCCCCGGCGGCCTGCGGTAACCCGCAAGCAGCCCGGTTGATCACCTGAATTTTCTTCGGCGAACCCCTGGTCC
>DASSXE010000150.1:0-2723 GCA_035704125.1 Arthrobacter sp. | reverse complement strand
GAACATCAAGCAGATCGCCGGCGTCGTGCTGAACCTCCCGGCCCGCGTCGTGGGCGTGGCGCAGGCCGCCTTCAGCGAGGAGCCCCGCGACCCCAACGGACCCATCAGCGTGGTCGGCGTCGGCCGGGTAGCCGGTGAGGTTGCCGCCATGGAGCAGGTGCCGCTGCAGAGCCGGCTGGCCACCCTGGTGGGGCTGCTGGCCGGGCTCAACTTCGCCCTGGCCGTGTTCAACCTCGTCCCGCTGCTGCCGCTCGACGGCGGCCACGTGGCCGGCGCGCTGTACGAGGGCGTCCGGCGCCGGATCGCGAAGCTGTTCGGCCGGCCCGACCCGGGCGCCTTCGACATCGCCAAGCTGTTGCCGGTGACCTATGTGGTGGCCGTGCTGCTGATGGGCATGTCCGCGCTGCTGATCTACGCGGACATCGTCAAACCGGTCAACCTGTTCGGTTAGTTTCCGTCGCCCGGGGCTTCGGCCTCTTCAGCCTATTTCGGCTTAGTTTCAATAATCAGTTGTAAATGGTTGATCTAGGGGGATCAGCCGTTTAGGGTTACAGCATGTACGTACTGACGATTGACCAGCGCGGCAGCAGCACCGATGTGGACCGGGTTCCCGGACTGCTGGCCGAGCTGGCCCGGATCAGCCCCGACACCCGCTTCGAACGTTCCGTCGGCGACGAGCTGCAGGGCGTCGTGGAGCGGCCGGGTGACGCCGTGGAGGTGGCCCTGCACGCCCTCCGGGACGGCCGCTGGTACGTGGGCATCGGCGTCGGCGCCGTGGACCTCCCGCTGCCCGCCAGCCCGCGGGAGGGGTCGGGACCGGCGTTCGTGGCCGCCCGCCTCGCCGTCGAACGGGCCAAGTCCGCCGCCGGGCATGTGCCCCTGGCGGTGGTTTCCGGCGACGCCGCAGCCCTCAGCCAGCGGCGCGGCGGTGGCCGGGCCGCCGGGACCGGGCTGCCGGGCGAGCTCGAATGCGCCAACGCCGAAGCCGTGCTCCGGCTGATCGGGCGCCTGGTCCAGGACCGGACCGCCGCCCAATGGAAAGTCGTGGACGTGCTGCGCGGCATCCAGGACGGCCACGCCGGTACCCACGGCACCCAGAAAATCGCGGCCCGCGAACTGGGAATCACGGAGCAATCGGTGAGCCGTGCCCTGCTCCGCTCCGGCTGGCAGGAAGAATGGGCGGCACGGCCGGCGGCGGAAATGCTGCTGGCCCTGGCCCAGAGCCACACCGCCGGCACGGACACCTCCTCCCGGCGGCCGCCAAGCGAAGGAGACCGGTGAACGCCCTCTGGATCACACTGGCCCTGCTGGCCGCCGGGTTCGCCGGCTGGCCGGTCACCGCCCTGGTCTTCCGGCTGGCCCGGACCATCGACGACAGGTCGGACAGCCGCGCCGACGGTGGAGCCTCTGCAGATAACCCCGCCGCGGACAGCACGGTCGACGGCGAGATCACCCTGCCGGCGGCGTCACCAGCCCCGCGGCCAACCTCGGCCACGGGGGCCATCGAACCAGCCGTCGAACCAGCCGTCGGACCAACCCCGGCAGCGCCAGGGACCAGCACCCGGATCCTGCGCGGCGGAGCGATCATCGGCGTCCTGGAGCGGCTGGCCGTCTGCCTGGCCATTCTGGCCGGCCAGCCGGTCGCAATCGCCTACGTCGTGGCCATCAAGGGCCTTGGCCGGTTCGCCGAGCTGAAGGAAACCCCGGTCGCGGCCGAGCGGTTCATCATCGGCACCCTGACCTCCATGCTTTGGGCCGCCGGCGTCGCCGCCCTCGCCAGGGTGCTGCTGACCGGCTGAACGGCCCCGTGGATGGGAACCTGACGGGCTGGGCGATAGGGTAGCGGTATGACTGTTTTTGCTGTTGAGTACGTTTACGACGCCGAATCCGCCGAATCGCGCGCTGCCGCCCGCCCCGCGCACCGGGAATGGACCGCCGGCCTCGCCGAGGACGGCACCCTGCTGGCCAGCGGGCCGTACTCCGATGGAGCCGGCGCACTGCTGATCGTCAAGGCCGCCGACGAGCAGGCCCTGAGTGAGCTTCTCAAGCAGGACCCCTTCGCCGCGGCCAGCGCCATCTCCGGCATCCGCACCACGGAATGGGCGCCCGTGACCGGCCTGCTGGCCGGGCACTCCGCCTGACCGGCCCGCACCCACCCAACGATCCTTCGCTACACGCTTCGATTCAAGAGGAGTCCACGTGACCTCGGTCAGCCTGGGAATGCCGTCGGCACCGCCCCCCGTACTCGCCCCGCGCCGGAAGACCCGCCAGATCAAGGTAGGGTCGGTCGGCGTCGGCTCCGACTCGCCGATCAGCGTGCAGTCCATGACGACGACTCCGACCACGGATATCAACGCCACCCTGCAGCAGATCGCCGAACTCACCGCCTCCGGCTGTGACATCGTCCGGGTCGCGTGCCCCTCGGCCGACGACGCCGAGGCGCTGCCCATCATCGCCAAGAAGTCGCAGATCCCGGTGATCGCGGACATCCACTTCCAGCCGAAGTATGTCTTCGCCGCGATCGAGGCCGGCTGCGCGGCCGTCCGGGTGAACCCGGGCAACATCCGCAAGTTCGATGACCAGGTCAAGGAAATCGCCCGCGCCGCCAAGGACCACGGCACCTCGATCCGGATCGGCGTCAACGCCGGTTCGCTGGAGCCCGGCATCCTCAAGAAGTACGGCAAGGCCACCCCGGAGGCGCTCGTCGAGTCCGCCGTCTGGGA
>DASSXE010000069.1:0-2330 GCA_035704125.1 Arthrobacter sp. | reverse complement strand
GCCGGGATATCGGGCGGCAAGTAGCCGCCGGCCGGATCAGTCCTCGAGCAGGGCGATGAACTCGCGGGCCTGTTTGAGCGAAATGTCCGAGTGCCGGGTCAGTGCCGTCGCGGCACCCTCCGTGTCGCCGCTTCGGGCCAGTGTGCGGATGCGGCCGTAGATTTCATCGTTGAGCATGTTGCTGCTGACCTCCCGGGTAACCTCACCTTTGCTGGCGATCGCCCGGTACCGGTAGGGAAAGCGCTGCGGTGCGTCGTCATCGTCCGCAGCGGGCTGCTCCGGGCCCGCCGCCGGCCGATACGGCTGCGGATGGGCGGCCAGCGCACTGACCGCGTCACGGGACGCCCTGAGACCCTCTCCGGTGGCTGCAAGGTACACCTTGATGGCAGCCATGGCCTGGCCCTGGGCAATCAGGGCATAGACGCGGCGGTGCTGCTCCTGGTCCAGCCTGGCGGCGGCCGCGCGGGCGGCCTCCGCCGAGCCCGGAGCCTGCCCGGGCCTCCGGCCGCCCGGCGGCCGGAGGGAGCGCTTCCGCCGGCCCAGTGCCCGGGCCGCCAGCGCGACGGCGATGCCGGCCAGGGCGAGGATGACGAGGGGAATGAGCAGGGCTTCCATGGTCTACGGCCAATCTGTGTCGTACGTGGCGGTCAACGAACCGGACGGGTGAAGCCTAGTCCCAAACGCCGTTATCCACAGCATATTCCGGAGCGCGTCCGGGTTCCGGGGGGCCGGTGGATCAGGCTGCGGCCGGGACGGTGATATGCATCACAGATGGGGCATATTTTCGTGGTTTCGCGCCTGGCCGGTCCGTGTGCTATCCCCAGCCGGGGAGGTGCGTCTGTGGATGACCGGCCCGCAAAATTCTTTTCAGTCCACAGGCCAAGATGGCTGTTTTCGCAGGTCAGAGCCCACTTATACGTCAAAGATTATTCTTTTCCACAGATGTTCCCACAGGCTGTGCACAAGCACGGGGCCCTAGTCCACACCTTATCCACAGGCGAGGTGGATAGTGGGGTTGGTGCCAGCCGGAAGGGGGGATAACGTTGCGGGAGACCAGCGGGACCGGCCCGGTCGGTGTCCGGCGTCAGCGCTGCGGACCCGGGCGATCCGGGCACAGCAGACCCGCCCCGTCCGCTGACAGCCATGATGTCGGTGCCCGCTGATAGTCATGACCTGGAAGTACCCTGCCGGAGCGCGCGGCAGTTCCCCCAGGACGACCCGCCGGCGGGAAACGCTCACCCGGGCACATAACGAAGGACGGCAGTTTTGTCAGTTACGCATCTGGACTCGATCGAGGGCACCCGGGGATCCGAGGGCAGCCGCAAACCGCCACAGGACATCCCCGCCGAGCAGTCCGTGCTGGGCGGCATGATGTTGTCCAAAGACGCCATCGCCGACGTCGTAGAAATCCTGCGCGGCCAGGACTTCTACCGTCCGGCCCACGAGACCATCTACGAAGCAATCATCGATCTCTATGGCCGTGGCGAGCCTGCCGACGCCGTCACCGTCTCCGATGAGTTGACCAAACGCGGCGAGATCAACCGCATCGGCGGTCCGGCGTACCTTCACGAGCTGATCCAGACCGTGCCCACGGCGGCCAACGCCGGCTACTACGCCGAGATCGTGGCCGAGCGGGCCGTCCTGCGCCGCCTGGTGAATGCCGGGACCAAGATCGTCCAGCTCGGGTACGGACAGGACGGCGAGGTGGAGGACCTGGTCAACCAGGCCCAGGCTGAGGTCTATGCCGTGGCAGAGCGCCGCACCGCAGAAGACTACGTGGTCCTCAAGGACGTCATGGAGGCCACGGTCGATGAGATCGAGGCCTCCGGTCACCGGGGCGAGGGCATGGTGGGTGTCCCCACCGGCTTCTACGAGCTCGATGAGCTGACGCACGGCCTGCACCCGGGCCAGATGATTGTTATCGCGGCCCGTCCCGCCGTCGGTAAGTCCACCTTCGCGCTGGACTTCGCCCGTTCCGCAGCGATCAAAAACAACCTCGCCACCGTCATGTTCTCGCTCGAAATGGGCCGCAACGAAATCGCCATGCGCCTGCTTTCCGCTGAAGCCACCATCGGCCTGCAGGACCTGCGCAAGGGCACCATCAAGGACGAGCAGTGGTCCAAGATCGCCACCACCATGGGCCGGATGAATGATGCCCCGCTGTTCATCGACGACAGCCCCAACATGTCGCTGATGGAAATCCGCGCCAAGTGCCGCCGCCTCAAGCAGCAGCACGACCTCAAGCTGGTCATCCTCGACTACCTGCAGCTGATGAGCTCGGGCAAGAAGGTCGAATCCCGCCAGCAGGAAGTCTCCGAGTTCTCCCGTGC
>DASSXE010000013.1:0-3207 GCA_035704125.1 Arthrobacter sp. | reverse complement strand
GGGGCGGCCATCTCGGCCAGGGCCACGTACCCGTTGGCGGCGGCCTGGGCCAGGGCGGCGCGCTGGTACCCCTGAAGGGCTGAGGCCGGCAGATCCCGGGCGGCACGCCGTGCGGCGGTGTGGGCCGCCCGTTTGACCTGGGCATCCGCGGCGAAGCCGTCGAGGCCGGCCAGCCCGGACGCCGCGGCGAGGGAGGCGGAGACCAGGGCGGAGTGCACATCCACCCGGGACAGGTAGACGGGCCGGCCGCCGGCGGCACGGTCCAGCTCGTCACGGCCGGGCAGGGCGGGATCGGACCAGAGCGTCTCATCCCAGCCGTGGCCCAGGACGGCGCCACCGTCGTTGGAACCGGCGGCGAACCGGGCGACGGCGTCGAGCAGCTCGGCCGCTGAGCGCACCTGCCCCAGCTGCAGGGAATCGAGCGCGATGCCGGTCTCGGTCAGGTGCACGTGGGAGTCCACGAAGCCGGGGGCAAGGAGGGCGCCCTGCAGGTCGATGACCTCCATCGAGGCATCCGCGATGGAGCCCGCCGCCTGTTCGGAGCCCACCCACGCCACCGTGTCGCCGTCCACCAGCATCGCCGTGGCGAAGGGGTCGGCGGCGGTGTAAACCGAGCCGTTGCGGTAGAGCGTGACCTTCCGCGGCGCCTCGGTGTGCGGTGCCGTACGTGCCTCGGGCGATGAAGCGGTCATGGGTGCGAACTCCTTGCAGCTGGCCGCCGGGGTCCGGCGGCGTGAATTGTGGCGTGAATTGTGGCTTGTATACGGGGTGGGCGCGGGGCCTGCGGTGAGGGCGTCAGGCGACCGCGGAGTACGCCACGACGCCGCGTTTGACCAGGCTGATCGCGTCGCCGCAGAGCCGCGCGACCCGGGGATCCAGTCCGGGGATCTTCGCCAACTGGTCCAGCAGGTCGATGACCTGCTTCACCCAGCGGACAAAGTCGCCGGCCGCCAGGTCGGTGCCGCTCAGGACCTCCTGGAGGTGCCGGCCCTTGGCCCACTTGAAGATCGGCCAGACCAGGCCCAGTTCGGGCTCCCCGGTCAGGGGCAGTTTGTTGGCCTCTTCCACGTCCTCCAGGGCGGACCATTCGCGGACCACGATATCGACCGCGGACTCAAGCGAAACGCTGGGCATTTTGGGCCGCAGACCGCGGTCCTCGCGTTTTGCCTGGTAGACCAGCACGCTTGCCAGTGCCGCGATTTCGGCGGCGTCCAGGTCGCTGAACGCGCCCAGGCGCAGCGACTGGGAGATCAGGAGGTCCTTCTCGCCGTAGATCCGGCGGAGCCGCTGGCCGTCCGGGCTGATGGTCAGCGCACCGGATTCGCCGGCGGCCAGGTAGCCGTAGCTGGAGAGCACACCGCAGACCCGGTCGAAGGTCTTGGCGATGGTGTTGGTGCGGCCCTGGATCTGCCGGATCAGCCCGTCGGTCTCCTGGCGCAGCTTCCACCAGCGCTCGGACCAGCGGGCGTGGTCCTCCCGTTCGCTGCAGCCGTGGCACGGATGTGCCCGCAGCTCCCGGCGCAGTTCTGTGATCTTCTTCTCCAGGTTCGGCTGGGCGGCGGCCCGGCCGAAGTCCTCGTCCCTGCTGGGCGGCGCCGGCGGCCGGCTCTCCCGGATGGCGTTCCGCACCGAGGAGGCCAGGTCCCGCCGGGATTTGGGCACCTTGGCGTTGAAGGATTTCGGGATCCGGACCCGGGTGATCGGGGCGAGCGGCCCCTCGACGTCGTGCAGGCCGATCCGGCGCAGCTGGTTGTCCAGGGTCATCACCGCCGGCCGCGGTTCCCGGGAGTGGTGGTCGGAGCTGAGGACGACGGCGAGCCCCGGGGCGCGGCCCGATGGGACGTCGACGACGTCGCCGGGCAGCAGCCGGCTGAGGGAGTCCTCGGTCAGCGATTTCCGGGCCCGTGAAGTGCTCTGCGACGCGGCCTTCTCCGCCTCGGACAGGGCACGCCGGATCCGGGTGTAGTCGGTGAAGTCGCCCAGGTGGCAGCTCATGGCCTTGTGGAAACCGGCCAGGGACTCCTCCCGGCTGCGGACCTGCTTGGCCAGCCCGACCACGGACCGGTCGGCCTGGAACTGGGCGAAGGACGACTCGAGGATCTCGCGTGCCCGCGGCCGGCCGAACTGCGCGACCAGGTTGATGGACATGTTGTACGTCGGCCGGAAACTGGAGTTCAGCGGGTAGGTGCGGCGGGACGCGAGGCCCGCGACGGCGGCCGGATCAGTTCCGGGCTGCCAGAGCACCACCGCGTGGCCCTCGACGTCGATCCCGCGCCGTCCGGCCCGGCCGGTGAGCTGGGTGTACTCCCCCGCCGTGATGTTGACGTGGGCTTCGCCGTTGAACTTGTCCAGCTTTTCCAGCACCACACAGCGTGCCGGCATGTTGACGCCCAGGGCGAGGGTTTCGGTGGCGAACACGGCCTTGACCAGGCCGTCGACGAAGAGTTTTTCGACGACTTCCTTAAAGGTCGGCAGCATGCCGGCGTGGTGCGCTGCGAGGCCCCGCAGCAGGCCGTCGCGCCAGCTCCAGAAACCCAGGATGTCCAGGTCGTCGGAAGGAATGTCCTGCGCGGCTTCGTCGACCCGGCGGGCGATGATGGTCTGTTCCTGCTCCGTGGTCAGCCAGAGCCCGGCGGAGACGCACTGCGCCACGGCGGCGTCGCAGCCGGCGCGGGAAAAAATGAAGGTGATGGCCGGCAGCAGGTCCATCCGGTCCAGGCTGGCAATGACCTGGGGCCGGCTGGCCTTGCGGACCGGGCTGCGCTGGGCGGACTGGGGCGCCTCGTCCCGCTGGTTGCGGTGGCGGCGCTGGCTGCGGCCGCCGTGGCCGAAGCGTCCGCGGAAGTTCATCTGGCTTTCGGCCTTGGCCATGGACAGCAGTTCCGGGTTGACCTCGAAGCCGGCCCGTTCGGTGATGACCTTGCGCTTCGCGGCGGCGCTGGCGCCTTCCGCGGCGTCGACGCCGTCCTGATCCGTCCCAGCATCCGGTGCTGCATCCGACGCGACGGAGTCCGCTCCGGCGGCGATCTCGTCGAAGCTGGTGTCGCCGGCGAAGAGGTCCACGATCTTCCGGCCCACCATGACGTGCTGCCAGAGCGGCACCGGCCGGTGCTCGGAAACGATGACGTCGGTCTGGCCCCGGACGGTGTCCAGCCAGGCGCCGAATTCCTCGGCGTTGGACACGGTGGCGCTGAGGGACGCCACCTG
>DASSXE010000397.1:0-10293 GCA_035704125.1 Arthrobacter sp. | reverse complement strand
GCGGTCAGGTCGTTGCCGCAGGTGTAGCCGAAGACGACGTCGTCGACGCGCTCCTCCGGAACGTCCTTGCAGATCCGGCCGATCACGACGCACAACTCGGCTTCGAAGGAGACCTCCTCGGAAAACTCGGGCAGCACCACCGGATCGTTGGGGCCCACCACCGAGGTGTTCGGCTTGAGGAACAGCAGCGGCTGCGCGGGGACGTCGTTGCCGAGCTCGCGGGCGTGCTCGACGAAGTTGCGGCCGACGCCGATGACCTTGCTGCGCGGGATGATCGGCGCCAGGAGCCGGACATCCTCCAGCGGGTGTTTCACGGAGGTCCGTTCGACACCGTTGAAGAACGGGTCGCCGTTGATGACAGTGATTTCCTCACTGCCGGGCTCGCCTTCAACAATGCCGTAGAGGGGATCAGAATCAACTACAAACCGGGCAATACGCATGCGCCCTAGCCTACCGCCCGCGCAGGTAGTCCAGTTGCGCGGCGACGGAGAGTTCCGCCGCCGGACGGACGGCCGGGTCGACGGAGGCGTACACGGCGTCGGCCACGTCTTCCACCGCGGCGTCGGCCCCCAGTTCCGCCAGCGCGGCGCGGATCTGGCCGAGCCGGTCCAGCCGGTGGTCCCGGTAGGCGCGGACGATGCTGTCCAGTGCCGGCAGCAGGGGCCCGTGCGCCGGCAGGACCGTGGCCGGACCCAGCGCTTCCAGCCGGTCCAGTGAGTCGAGGTAATCCCCCAGCCTGCCGTCCGGATAGTCCAGGACGGTGGTCCCGACGCCCAGGATGGTGTCCCCGGTCAGGACGGCGCCGTGCACCCCGTCGCCGGGCAGGTGGAAGCAGACCGAATCGGAGGTGTGGCCGGGAGTCGCCAGGACCCGGATCTCGACGCCGGCGGCATGCAGCACCTCACCCCCGGCCAGCGGCGCTCCGCCGTGGCAATGCGCCGGATCGGCGGCCCGGACGGGGGCGCCCGTGAGCTCGGCGAACCGTTGCGACGCGGCGGTGTGGTCGGCGTGGCGGTGCGTGACCAGGACGAGTTCGACGGTGCCGAAGCGGGTGAGTTCCTGCAGGTGTTCCTCATCCAGCGGCCCGGGATCCACCACCACGACGCTGGCCGCCCCCGGGGCCGAGAGCACGTACGAGTTCGTGCCGTGCAGGCTCATCGGCCCCGGGTTGGGCGCCAGGCGGAAGCGGGTCAGGTCGGTACTGCGGACCAGGGAACGGCCGTCGTCTTGGATCACGCCTCCATCATCCCACCGCACCCCTCCCTGAGGGGAAGGGACGGAAGGACTGCGGGGGCGGAGTGCTTAGACCAGGCGGGTCAGCCAGCCGTGCGTGTCCTCGACGGTGCCGGTCTGGATGCCGAGCAGCTGTTCGCGGATCGCCATGGTGGTCTCCCCCGCGGTGGCGTCCTCGGAGCCGATGAACTCGGTGTCATCCTTGAGCACGCCGATCGGGGTGATGACGGCGGCGGTACCGCAGGCGAAGACCTCGGTGATCTCGCCGGAGGCGACGCCGTCGCGCCATTCGTCCAGGGTGATCTTCCGCTCCGTAACTTCGCGGCCCATGTCCCGGGCGACCTGGATCACGGAGGAGCGGGTGACGCCTTCGAGGATGGTGCCGGACAGCGCGGGAGTGACCAGCGAGCCGTCCTTCATCACGAAGAAGACATTCATGCCACCGAGTTCCTCGACGGCGTTGTCATTGAACTGGTCCAGGAACAGCACCTGCTTGCAGCCGTGGGCTTCGGCCTCCTGCTGGGCGATGAGCGACGCGGCGTAGTTACCGCCGCACTTGGCCGCCCCGGTGCCGCCGCGGCCGGCGCGGGCGTATTCACGGGAAATCCAGATGGAGACGGGCTTGAGTTCGCCGCCGAAGTAGTTGCCGGCCGGGGAGGCGATCACGCGGAAGGAGACCTCGCGGGCGGCCCGGACGCCCAGGAACGCCTCGGTGGCGATCATGAAGGGGCGCAGGTAGAGGGCCTCGCCGTCGCCGGAGGGCACCCATTCCCGGTCCACGGCGACCAGTTCACGGATCGCGGCCAGGAAGTATTCCTCCGGCAGTTCCGGGAGGGCCAGCCGGCGGGCGGACTTATTCAGCCGGGCCGCGTTGGCCTCGGGCCGGAAAGTCCAGACCGACCCGTCGGCGTGGCGGTAGGCCTTCAAGCCTTCGAAGATCTCCTGGCCGTAGTGCAGGACGGCGGCCGAGGGGTCGAGCGAAATCGGGCCGTAGGGCTCAATCCGCGCATCGTGCCACCCGCCCTTGCCTTCGGCGTCGACGCTGTAGTCGACGACCGCCGTGTGGTCGGTGAAATAGTCGCCGAATCCCGGGTTCGCCAGGATGGCTGCTCGCTCTTGCGCGGACTTCGGGGTCTCCGAGAGCCGCTGGGCGAATTCGACGCCATGGGCAGTCTGGGTCATGGTTCCTCCACGGTCGGCTGCCTGGCGTGGGAACGTGGTTCACCTTCGGACCACGGCAGCATGTTGGTCATTCGAAACTAGCTTACGCCCGGCCCCGGCTCCCCGGAGGGCTGCACCTTTAGGGGGCGCCTAGAGTGCGGCAGCGATGGCGTCCCCGATTGCGGAGGTGCTGCGGGCGGTGCCGTCCCGGCCCTCGACGTCGGCGGTGACGGCCGCCTCGATCTTGCGTGCCGCCGCGGCGTAGCCGAGGTGGTCCAGCAGGAGTGCGGCGGAGAGGATCGCGGCGCTGGGATCAGCCTTCTGCTGGCCGGCGATGTCCGGTGCGGACCCGTGCACCGGTTCGAACATCGACGGTGCGGTGCGGTCCATGTTGATGTTGCCCGACGCCGCCAGGCCGATGCCGCCGGTGATGGCCGCGGCGAGGTCGGTGAGGATATCGCCGAAGAGGTTGTCGGTGACGATCACGTCAAAGCGTGCCGGATCGGTGACCATGAAGATCGTCGCGGCATCCACGTGCAGGTAGTCGTGGCTGACCTCGGGGAAGTCCTGCGCCACGGCTTCCACGGTGCGCTTCCAGAGGTGCCCGGCGTAGACCAGCACGTTGTGCTTGTGGACCAGGGTCAGCTTCTTGCGCGGGCGCTCGTTGGCGCGGCGGAAGGCGTCGCGGACCACGCGCTCGACGCCGTGGGCGGTGTTCAGCGAGACTTCCGTGGCGACCTCGTGCGGGGTGCCGCTGCGCAGGGTTCCGCCGTTGCCGACGTAGGGCCCCTCGGTGCCCTCCCGGACCACGATGAAGTCGACCTCGCCGGGATTGGCGAGCGGGCTGCCGACGCCGGCGTACAGCTTCGAGGGGCGCAGGTTCACGTAGTGGTCCAGGCTGAAGCGCAGCTTCAGCAGCAGTTCGCGCTCGATGATCCCGGAGGGGATCCGGGTGTCGCCGGGGGCCGCGCCCACCGCGCCGAACAGGATGGCGTCGCGACCGCGCAGGTCGGCCAGGGTCTCCTCCGGCAGGGTCTCGCCGGTCGCGAGCCAGTGTGCGGCGCCGAGTTCGTAATGGGTCTGCTGCAGCACGATTCCCTCGGCTGCGGCGGCCTTCTCGAGAACCTTCAGGGCTTCGGCAATGACCTCGGGGCCGATGCCGTCGCCCGGGATAACGGCCAGGTCGATCGTGGATGCACTCATACCCTCAGGGTAATAAGCCCATCCGCATGCTGGTCAATCCGTCTCATTATCCGAACACCCCCACGACGCTCCCTCACCTCCGGTCGCCAAAGGCCGGACGCTCCCTCATTTCCTGCAGCCGTAAGAAAAACGCTCCCGCACCTCCTTATAGGAGCTGCGGGAGCGTTTCCCGAATCATTCCCGGACCTGCGGGAGCGTTTCCCGAATCATTCCCGGACCTGAGGGAGCGCCGGATGGAGCGCCGCCGGACCTGAGGGAGCGCCGGATGGATCGCCGCCGGACGTGAGGGAGCGTCGGGTAAGGCGGTTAGGCCTCGGCGGGCTCCTCGTACTTCGGGAACACGGGCGCCGGGGCGGGCAGGTCGGTGCCGGACGCGATCGGCTCGGCCAGGGCAGCAAACGACCTGGCCTCCCCCTCGGCCTGGCCCAGGCTGTCCAGAATGGCCCCTGCCGCCGTCGGCATCACCGGCTGGGCCAGGATGGCGACGTTCCGCAACACCTCAAGGGTGACGTAGAGGACCGTATTCATACGTTCGACGTCGGTCTTCCGCAGCACCCAGGGGGCCTGTTCGGCGAAGTAGGCGTTGGTGTCGCCGAGGACGTTCCAGATGGCCTCGAGGGCGCGGCTGAACTCCTGCTTCCCGAAGGCGGCGCGGGCGGTCTCCAGCAGTCCCTTGGCCTGGCCCAGCAGCGCGGCATCCTCGGCGCTGAAACCGGCCGGGACCGGCACGCGGCCCTCGCAGTTCTTGGCCACCATGGACAGCGACCGCTGGGCCAGGTTGCCGAAGTTGTTCGCCAGGTCCGCGTTCATCCGGCCGACGATCGCGTCGTGGCTGTAGTTTCCGTCCGCGCCGAAGGGCACCTCGCGGAGCAGGAAGAACCGGACCTGGTCCAGGCCGTACTGCGCCACCCAGTCCGCCGGGGCCACCACGTTGCCGAGCGACTTGGACATCTTGATGCCCTGGTTGTGCAGGTGGCCGTGGATCATCACGCGCTTGGGCAGTTCCAGCCCGGCGGACATCAGGAACGCGGGCCAGTAGACCGCGTGGAAGCGGGAGATGTCCTTGCCGATCACGTGCACGTCGGCCGGCCAGTACTTCCGGAAGCTCTCCGACTCGACATCGGGGAAACCGACGCCGGTCAGGTAGTTGGTCAGGGCGTCCACCCAGACATACATCACGTGGTCCGGGTTGCCCGGAACCGGGACACCCCAGTTGAACGAGGTGCGGCTGATCGAGAGGTCCTCGAGGCCGCCCTTGACGAAGCTGATCACCTCATTGAACCGGCTGTGCGGCGCGCCGAAGTCGGGCTGGTCCGCGTACAGGGCCAGCAGCCGGTCCTGGTAGGCGGAGAGCTTGAAGAAGTAGCTCTCCTCCTCGGTCCAGGTCACCTCGGTGCCGGTCTCGGACGCGTAGCGCTGGCCGTCGCGGACCTCGGTCTCGTCCTCGACGAAGTACCGCTCGTCGCGGATCGAGTACCAGCCGGCGTACTTGGAGAGATAGATGTCGCCGTTGGCTTCCATCCGCTGCCAGAGGGCCTTCGCGGCCTCGTAGTGGTCAGCGTCCGTGGTGCGGATGAACCGGCTCAGCGAGATGCCGAGGTCATCGCTCATCTGCCGGAAGGCCGCCGAGTTCCGGTCGGCGAGTTCCTTGACCGGGATGCCTTCCTTTTCCGCCGTCTGCTGCATCTTCAGGCCGTGCTCGTCGGTGCCGGTCATGAAGAACACGTCATAGCCGTCGAGGCGCTTGAACCGTGCCATGGCGTCGGTGGCAATCACCTCGTAGGCGTGGCCGATGTGCGGCACGCCGTTGGGGTAGCTGATGGCGGTGGTGATGTAGAACGGGGTCTTTTCGGAAGGCGTCACGGTATAAACCTAGATCAGTTCGGTGAGGGTATCGCTCTGGCGGACAAGTTCGTGGTCGTGTGAAGCGACCAGGACGGCGATGCCGTCCGAGGTGGTGTCCTTGAGGATGCTGATGATGCGGTTGGCCGAGGCACGGTCCAGGCTGGCGGTCGGCTCGTCCACCACCAGCACACGGGTGCCCAGGATCAGCGCCCGGGCGATCGCCACGCGCTGGCGTTCGCCGCCGGAGAGCTGGGCGGGGCGGTGGCGCATGCGCCGGCCGAGGCCCACCAGGTCCAGGAGGTCCTTGGCCATGTCGCGGCGCTGCTCAACCTCGCCGTCGGGAACGGCCGGGAGCAGCACGTTCTCCAGCGCGCTCATCCCGTCGATCAGGGCACCGCCCTGGTCCACGTAGCCGATCAGCGCCCGGCGGCGGTCCGCGATTTCGTCGTCGCCCATGGTTTCCAGGGAGTCGCCCTCCCAGAACACCCGGCCCGACGTCGGCAGCGTCAGGCCGGCGCCGACGGTCAGGATGCTGGTCTTGCCGGAGCCGGAGCGGCCGGCGACGCAGTGCATCTCGCCGGCGTGCAGCGTCATGTTGAAGTCGTCGACGACGTTGACCGCCTCCGAGCCGTTCTTGCCGCCGCCGTAGTGGATGGTGATGTTGCTCAATTCCAGCGGCGTGGCGTGGTCCGCTGCCTTCACGATCGTGTTGGCGCGGGTCTTCTGCGCGCCGCGACGGGTGCTGGCGGTCATCCGGTCGTGTGCCTCCCGGTCAAGGTTCAGCTCGTTAGTCATTGGACCACTTTCGTTGCAATCGGAATCCAGCAAAGAACCGCGACGAGGCCGGCGATGGCGGCCCAGAGTGCGGCATAGGGGGCAAGGATCAGCCCGGCGCCCAGGGCGCCGAGGACGCCGAGGGGCAGGGCGATGGTCCCGACCATGGCATTTTCGAAGAAACGGACCTGGGCCAGCATGTCCGGGTTCCAGCCCATCGCCTGCAGGATGCCCAGGTACTGCCGCTTGGCGCCGAGCTCGAAGCGGCCCGTCACCATGGTCAGCAGCAGGCCGACGGCCACGCCCGAGACGCCCAGGACGATGCTCGGCAGGGCGATGCTGGCGGCCGCCAGGCCGCTCAGGGCGCTGGCGCCGGCAGCCCGGGGGATATCGATCAGCAGCGCGGCGAGGCCGCCCACCGCCGCGCCGAAGACGCCGACGGCGACGGCCAGGGAGCCGGTGTTGAACTTGTTGGTGCTCAGCTGCCGGCTGGCGAAGGTCAGCGGCGAGTCCACCGGGATCAGCCGTTCGTCGTGCTGCGGTTCCTGGTCGATGACCTCTCGGTGCCGGAGCTGCTGCGCGGCGAAGAAGGCGGCGCCGCAGTAGAGCACCAGGACCGAGGCGGAAACGATGGCGGTCGCCGGGTTCCAGCTGATCAGGCTCAGCGCCAAACCTGCGACGGCCAGGGCCGCCGCGCCGACGCCGAACTCGGCCAGCACCCAGGAACGGATCTTGCGCTGCGTCCAGCCCATGGCGCGCAGCGTTCCGGCCTCGCGGCGGCGCTTGCGCACGTAGCTCACGGTCGACGCGCCGGTGAGCAGCGCGGCCCCGCAGAGCGTCAGGAACAGCAGGGTGAGGTTGGTGCCGGTCAGTGAACCGGCCACGGCGTCGGCGGCGTTCTGCCGGACCCATGACTGCTGGACGGTGCCCAGCGGCGATTCCTTGCCGGCGTCGTCCTTGGAGTAGCCGGGCACGAAGATGCTGGCGTCCTCGCGGGCCGAACCGGCCACCACGGTGGCCTCCAGGCCCATGTCCCGGATCTGGTTGGCGAGCTTCTCGACCTCCGGCTGGGCCTGCTTCCAGTTGCCGTCCACCTTGGCGCGCACGCGCACGGCGTCGATCACGGAGGCGTTCTTGTCGTAGCCGCGGGCGGCGGCCAGGCCGTAGTAGTCGGTGATCGCACCGGCGGACTGGCTGACCAGCCCGGTGGCGCTGAGCGAGGGCTTGAGCGCCACCGGGGTGACGTCCTTGCCGGCGGCGTCCTTGGTCAGGGTCAGCGGCGTCGGGTCGTAGCCGCCCAGCGGGAGGCGGTTGACGTCTCCGGCGGCGGCCTGGACCTGGGCCGGGTCGAAGGTGCCGTAGACCATGGGGAGCGGCGTGGCCGGTTTCTTGCCGGTCTGCAGGTTCTCCCGGTAGGAGCGTTCGTCGACCGGGGTGCGCTGTGTCTGGTCCACGGGTGCGCCGTTGGCGCCCTTGTCCGGAAGCCGGTTGACGGTGACCCAGTCGCCGGGCACGGCGGACTTGTCGACGGCGCCGTTCCCGGCGGTCTGGCCGTCGGTGTACTTGGGCGCGGAGGCAAAATCGGTGCTCCAGGTCGCCGGGTTGTAGAGGCCCTGGCCGAAGCCGCCGGTATCCCCCATCAGCTGGCTGAGGTCCTTGGACCCGGGCCAGGCGAGGTCGAACGGGGACTTGGAGACGAACGGCAGGTAGTCCTTATCGAGGGATCGCGTGACGGTCCCGACGTCCTTGGTGACGTTGCCGGCGTTGTCGATTTCCTCGATCTTGACCGAGTACTTCAGGTCCAGGGAGGTGCCGGAGCGGACGATCAGCGGGATGGCCTGCGAGTCGGCGGTCAGCTGGCCGGCGCGCTTGGCCTGCTGATACTGGGTCATCAGCGGCGCCCAGTACTTGAGCTTCACACCCAGGAAATCCGGGCCTTCCTTGAGCTGGTCCATGCTGATGCCGCTGGTGAAGAGACTCTCGAAGTGGCGGCCGATCGCGCCGGCGTCGCGGGCGTCGGCGGGGGGCGCCTTCTCCAGCGGTGCCAGGAAGTCACCGGCGCCGCCCAGCAGGGCGCGTTCGGACACCGGGTCGACGGCGACCACGGACTCGGTGACCTGGGGCGCCAGGGGCAGCGAGACGGAGAGGTTGAAGAGGTTGTGCTCGGATCCGCCGGCGGGAGCCGGGAACTTGATGCCGGTCTCCCCCGCCGGGCCGGCGATCCGGACGTTCTTGCCGCCGGCAACCTGCTCTTCGACGAGCTTGGCCTTGCCCAGGGTGCCCTCGGCGGTGGTCTTGAACAGGGTCTGCTCGGAGGAGCCGTTGGAGCTGACGGCGCTGGCGGTGAGCCGGTACTTCTTGGCGGTGTCGCTCAGGACGGACTGCGCGGCAGGCCACTTGGACGGGTCCGTGGCGCTGGGGTCCCCGGCGGTGCCGGCGAGCCCGGCGTTGTAGCCGAGGTAGTCGGTGGCGTCGAGGCGGGGTGCTTCGAGGTTCTGCGACACCCGGGAGACCAGGCTGATCGGCGCCGCGACCGAGGTTCCGGCAAGTTTCCGGATGGCATCGAGCTGGTCGAAGCCGATGCCGCCCTGGCCGGTGGCGATGTCCGGCTGCATCAGGCCGCCGTGCCCGTCCGCCTTGGCCTGGACAAGGATGTCGTAGAGGCCGCGTGAGTTCTGGTCGACCGTGCGGTTGAGCGCCGCCTGCGACTGGCCCTGCACCAGGACGGACAGGCACATGGCGGCGATCAAAATGGACGCGGTCAGCAAAAGCACTCTGCTTCTGATGAACCTTTGGACGGCGTTCATTGGGCTCCTGAAAGCTGGATAGCGTGCGCACGCCGCTGTTCATTGTCCGCGGATTGTTCAGCGCGGATATGAAGGCTTCCCCTGCCGGGCGTGCAAAAGTAAAGGCCGGTCTGCCGGCCACATCCTCAGTTTGGACGTAGCCATTGTACGCAGACCGGCCGCTGCTTCGCGGCCTGCCCGCGGCGGACTCGCCGCCGCGGGCAGGCCGCGGGGGGTCTTAGTCCTCGAGGTCGACTTCGCGCACCATGTCGGCGCCGATGCCTGCCTTGATCGCATCCAGTACCTGCTGCGGCACGGAGCTGTCGATGGTCAGCAGCGCCAGGACCTGGCCGCCCTCTGCCTGGCGTGCCACCTGCATGCCGGCGATGTTGATGTTGTTCATGCCCAGGATGTGCCCGATGGTACCGATCACGCCGGGGCGGTCCGAATAGGCGACCACCACGAGGTGCTCGCTGATCGGGATTTCCACCTCGAAGCCGTTGATGCCGACGAGCTTTTCGACCTGCTTGGGCCCGGTCAGCGTGCCCGCCACCGAGATCTGGCTGCCGTCGCTGAGGGCGCCGCGGAGGGTCAGCACGTTCCGGTAGGACTCGGTGTCCGGGGTGGTGATCAGCCGGACGTTGATGCCGCGCTGCTCGGCGATCACCGGGGCGTTGACGTAGGAGACCTGCTCCGTGACGACGTCGGCAAAGATGCCCTTGAGGGCGGCGAGTTCCAGGACCTTGACGTCCAGGGACGAGATCTCGCCGGCCACCTCGACGTCGAACTGGGTCAGCGACGCGTGGGTCATGGCCGTGAAGATCCGGCCCAGCTTCTCGATCAGCGGGATGCCGGGGCGGACGTCCGGGGCGATGACGCCGCCGGCGACGTTCACGGCGTCCGGCACCAGCTCGCCGGCCAGGGCCTGGCGGACGGACCTGGCCACGGAGACGCCGGCCTTTTCCTGGGCCTCGTCGGTGGAGGCGCCCAGGTGCGGGGTGACCACCACGTTGTCGAGCTTGAAGAACGGCAGGTCGGTGCTGGGTTCCTTGACGAACACGTCGACGCCGGCGCCGGCGATCTCGCCGGATTCGAGCGCGGTGTAGAGGGCTTCCTCGTCCACCAGGCCGCCGCGGGCGACGTTGACGACGTAGGCGCTGGGCTTCATCTTCTTGAACGCCTCGGCGCCAAGCATGCCGACGGTCTCGGGCGTCTTGGGCATGTGGATGGTGATGAAGTCCGACTGCGCCAGGAGCTCGTCCAGGGTGACCAGCTGCACGCCGAGCTGGGC
>DASSXE010000075.1:0-7875 GCA_035704125.1 Arthrobacter sp. | reverse complement strand
CCAGCACCGGCACCGAAACGGGTGCCGGAGCCGGAACGTCCCGCCTCAATCTCCGGGTGACAGGCGCCGCGGCCGAGGCTGCCCAGCCCGGTCAGGTCCCCGGCCTGATAGGTGGTGACTCCGATCGAGTCGGTGGGGTTCATCAGCTGGGAGGGGTCTTGGACGTGTTCGAGGCCGACGACGTGCCCGAGCTCGTGTTCGATCACGCCGCGGGCCTGGGCCGGGCCCTCGCGGCCGATCATCGACTGCATCGCCGGGCCGTTGAGTTCCAGCTGCCCACTGACGTAGCTGAAGCCGGAGTTACCGATGCTGACCGCCTCGCTGCCGCCCAGGCCCATCACGTTGGTTCCCACCTGTTTGTTGGTGAAGCGCGGTTCTTCCGCCGTCGTTTCCCAGGCGATGAGCACCGGCGCCCAGCGGTTTCCGTACCGGTCCGGCTGGTAGGACTTGTGTTCCGCGGACGGCGCCTCGGTGGTGGCCCCGTCATCGATGAACGTCAGCCCCGTGGCGCGTGAGACCGCGGCGATGGCTTCCTGGACCAGCGCTGGCCCGGCGGCCGGAGAGTTCGCGGCCCGCGTGACGTAGTGGATCGGCCGGCACGGGTCATAGGTGTAGGGCTTGCCGTCGGTGCCCGTGCGCATGAAGGCGTAGGACGGGGAGGTGCGGGCCAGCGGCGCGGGAGAACCGAGCGGGGAGGCGTTCTCCTCCTGTCCGGCGGGCGGGTGGTCGGTCACGGCGCGGGGCACCGGCGCCGCCCCGTCCGCCGCGGCCCCGCCGGCACCAGCAGCCGGCGGCTGGGCGGACCCCGGGGTTGTTCCGGGCACAGGAAGCAACGGCCTGGGCTGGCCGGCCGTCGGGGGTGCGACGAACCGGCCCAGGAGGCCCGACGGCGACAGGTCGCCGTGGAGGTACAGGGCACCGGCGGCCACCAGGACCGCGGCTGTCACGACGGCGATGGTCTTGAACAGCAGCCCCACCGCCCGGCCCAGCGCACGGAAGAACCGCCGGCCCAGGGACGGCCGCGGGGCCGGGACATCCCAGCCGGCCTGGGCCGGCGCCGCGTCCCAGCCGGGGAGCGACGGAGCACTGCCGCGCCAGTCCTCGGGGCGGGGCGGGTCGCCCGCCATCTCCTCCAGCTTCCACAGCGGGACGCGCTGGGGTCCGGCGTCCGGGCCGGGGCGCTCAAACGGGTACTCGGGTTCAGTCATCGTTGCCCATACTCTCACCATCGTCTGTGCCGCGGCTCCTGTAAGGCCTCCCGCGCCGCAGCGGCCCTTGTGGATGCGCGCAGGCTCGGCGATTCTGGTGCCATGGAAGGGCCCGACCAGGAACCGCCGGCCACTGTCATCCCGGAGGCACCGGAGGCACCGGAGTCCCCGGATGAACCGGAGGCAGATACTCCCGCGCAGCGCCGCGGCGGCAGGGCGTGGAGTACCGTGGTGGGCTTCGGGCTGGTCAGCCTGGCCACCGATCTGGTGTCCGACGGTGCGCGGCCCCTTGCCGGGCCCCTGCTGGCCCAGCTGGGCGCATCGACGCTGCTGGTGGGACTGATCACCGGCGGCGCGGAGGCTGCGGCGCAAGGACTGCGGCTGATCTTCGGTCCGTGGGCCGACCGCACGCGCAAGTACTGGACGTTCACCATCGCGGGCTACGCCATGACAGCCCTCTGCGTGCCGCTGCTGGCGCTCGCGCCGGGCCTGGGTGCCGCGGGGCTGGCCGTCGCGTCAACGCTGATCATCGGGGACCGGGTGGGCAAGGCGGTCCGGAGCCCGGCCAAGACGGTCCTGCTGGCCACTGCGGCCGCCCGGGTGGGACGTGGTCGGGGCTTCGCGGCGCACAAGTCCCTCGACCTGGCGGGGGCGCTGCTGGGTCCGGTGATCGTGGCCGCGGTACTGGCGGCCACCGGGGCGATGCCGGCCGCCTTCGCGGTCCTGGCCCTGCCCGCGGCGGCGGCACTGGCCCTGCTGATGTGGCTGCGCCGCCGCGTCCCCGGATCCGTAACCCCCTCCGCCCCGGCGGCCCGGCCGCCGTCGTTGTTCTCCGGGGCGTTCCTGCGCTTCGCGGTGTGCGCGTTTTTCTGGAGTGCGGGCCTGGTGGCGTTCGGCGTCATTTCCTACCACCTGACGACGGACACGGCCGTCCCGGTGGCTGCGGTGCCGCTGCTGTACGCCGGTGCCATGGGTGCTGCCGCGCTGGGGGCGCTGGCCAGCGGGTACGCCTATGACCGGGCAGGCGGGGCCGTGTTGCTGGCGTTGCCCGTGCTCATCGCGGCCGTCCCCGCGCTGGCGTTCTCAACCGCGCTGATCCCGGTGCTGGCCGGCGTCGCCATCTGGGGCGCTGCCACCGGCATCCAGGACTCAACGGTCAAGGCGCTGATTGCGGATCTGGTCCCGGAACCGCGGCAGGGTTCGGCCTACGGCGTCTTTGCCGCGTTCGAAGGCGCCGGGGCGCTGGCCGGCGGCGTGCTGTACGGCGCCCTCTATTCGGACCGGCCGGTACTGATCGCATCGGTGGCCGGGTTGCAGGCCGCCGCGCTGGTGCTGCTGACTTTCACGGTGCGCAGCGTCCGCCGCTCCCCAGGTTCCTGAGCGGGCCGTTAGTGAGCGGGACCGCTAGCGAGCCTGGCGGACCGTTCGGTCAGCGCGACCAGACCGATACCGCTCCCGAGTGCCCGGTGACGATGGTCTGGTAGACGAAGAAGACCCCGGCGAGGGCACCGGCCACCAGCAGGACGATCCGCACCACCCGGTTCTCCCGCAGTGAGCCGAGGAAGGCAAAGCGCCGGCCGATCGGTTCGTAGCTGACCACGATCATCGCCGCCACGAACACGAAGAAGAACACCGAGACGACCTTCAGCACATCGCCCTGTTCGGCGTGCTCCCGGATTAGGGCGGTTGCCGGACGTGCCTTCTGCAACTGCTCGCCGGCTTGCGCGGTGACCAGCGAGATCGGAACCAGCAGCAGCGCCAGGACGCCCAGCGGCCAGGCCAGGAGCCGGCGCCAGCGCGGGGCGACGGCGTAGACGATGGCGGCCAGTCCCGCAATCGGGCCAAGCACGACGACGGCGTGGACAAGGAGGATGTGGGCCGGCAGACCGGCGATCTCAATCACGTGGGGGGCTCTCCTACGATGGACGTGCGCTGCGCGCCCCCGGCGATTGGGCCGGAGCTTCTATGATTCTTGCATGTCAAAGGATGAGCTGGCGGGCATCGCGGCGCAGCTCTACGCCAAGCCGTTCGACGATTTCATTCCGGCACGCGCCGCGGCAGCCAAGGATTTGCTCGCCGGTTCTGCCGCCACGGCCGATACCCGCTCCCGCGCGGCCGTGGTCCGTTCGCTGCCGAAACCGTCGGTGGGCGCCTGGGCGGTGAACATGCTGGCCTGGCAGCGGCCCGGGGTGCTGCGCGAGCTGGCCGAACTGGGGATCGCGATGCGGCAGGCCCAGGACGGCCTGGACGCCGCGGCCCTTCGCAGCCTTGGCGGCGAACGGCGGGCGTTGCTGGCGGGCGCGGTGCGGGCGGCCCGTGAGGTTGCCGAACAGCAGGGCCGGAGGATCAGCGGCACGGTGGCGGCCGACGTCGAGGAAACCCTCCGCGCCGCCACGGCAGACCAGGGGGCCGCTGCCGCGGTGCGGAGCGGGCGTCTGCTGCGGACCCTGTCGGCCGACGGCGTCGACGTCGTCGACCTCACCGGTGCCGTCGCCGTCCCGGAAGCCCCCGGGCCCGCCGCGGACCCGGGTTCGGCACCGGCCCCGCCGACGGCGCCCGCCGGGCCACGACTCCGGGCGGTCGGCCAGGAGCGCCCCGCCCCGGGACCCAGCGCACGCGAGCGGGCCCGGGCCGCGCTGGAGGATGCGGCGCTGGCCGCGAAGTCCAGCTCCGCCGAAGAAGAACGCACCACCGCGGCGCTACAGGACGCCTCCCGGCGTGCCGACGCCCTGGCCCGGGACGCGGCGCGGCTCGCGGAGGAACTGGCGGCGGCGGAGAGCGGACTCCGGAAGGCCCGCAAGCTGCGTGACGCGGCCGCCGCCGCAGCGCAGCAGGCTGCCCGGGTTGCCGGCAAGGACCGCCGCCGCGAGGACCTCGCGCGGGAACGCGTCCTGCGCCTTGGCGACACGCCTGCGGGCTAACCGCGTTACTGTCAGAGGCCGGTTGCAGACTTAATTCCATGGAATCGCATCAGGAATTGAGTCAAGGCTTTTCCCGGGAACATGTTTCGGACCCGGGCCGTGATTTCGCCGACGCAGGGCACTGGGAAGTGACTTACCTGGACGGCGACTCCGGCCGCATCCGGACGGAATCCTTCGACGACGAGGCATCCGCCGAACGCTTCGCCTGCCGGTGGGTCAGGGACGAGGACAGCTGGGCAGTGGTCGACGCCGTCCGGCCCCGGCAGGGCCGCGCCGCCGCCTAGGGCACGGAGAGGGCCCCCGCCCGCGCGCAAAGATCACGCAGGTGAGGGCCCCTTCGACGTCGGAGCGTGGCTGGCTGCAGCCTAGGCGAAGTCGGAAACCGCCGGGTCCGCACCGATCCGGCCGGCGCCTTCGGCGCTGCGGTCCAGGCCGTTGATGGCCTGCACGTCGGTCTCATCGAGGGAGACGTCCAGGGCAGCGTAGTTCTCGCGGATGCGTGACTCGGTGACCGACTTGGGGATGACGACGTTGCCGATGGCCAAGTGCCAGGCGATGACAACCTGCGCCGGGGTGGCGTCGTGCTTGGCCGCGATCTGGGCGATCACCGGGCTTTCCAGCAGCTCGCCACCCTGACCCAGCGGCGACCATGCCTCGGTGAGGATCCCGTGGGAGGCGCCGAACTCGCGCAGCTCGGCCTGGTTGAAGAACGGGTGCAACTCGATCTGGTGGATCGCCGGGACGACGCCGGTCTCGTCGATGATCCGCTGCAGGCCTTCCTTGGTGAAGTTGGAGACACCGATCGTCTTGACCCGGCCCTGCTTCTGCAGCTCGATGAGCGCCTTCCAAGTGTCCACGTACTTGTCCTGCTTAGGCTGCATCCAGTGGATCAGGTACAGATCCAGCGTCTCCAGGCCCAGGCGCTCCATGGACTCGTCGAAGGCCTTGAGCGTGGACTCGTAGCCCTGGTCGGCGTTCCAGAGCTTGGTGGTGATGAAGAGTTCTTCCGGCTTGAGGCCGGAGTTCGCGATCGCGCGGCCGACGCCGGCTTCGTTTCCGTAGATCTTGGCCGTGTCGATGTGGCGGTAGCCCGCCTCGAAGGCTTGGCCGACGACCTTTTCGGCGACGTCGTCCTCGACCTGCCACACGCCGTAACCGAGCTGCGGGATGGTGTTGCCGTCATTGAATGTCAGTTCAGGTGAAGAAGTCATTTTTTTATCCTGCCAAGTTGCCGGGCCGGATACCAGCGTTTAGTTCGCCGCTAAGCTAGGCGCTTAACCCGGAATATCTGCGCAATGTCGCTCACTTCGGTCCGGGAGCCCCGGCCAGCAGCCGTTCGGCGTCGTCGATGTGCTCGGTCACGTTCTCGGCCCGCCGGCGGACGGACGCCGCCCCGACCGGCACCGGGCCCACGGCCAGGCGGAGCATGGCTGCCGCCTCGGCCGTCATGGCCAGGGAGTTCCCGGCCGTCGAAAGCGCACGGTGGACACCGGCGAGGTTTCCCGGGATATCCAGGCCGTCGCTGGGCGAGCGCCGCTGGGCTTCCATGCAGATGTGGCGGACCCTGACGGCGAGGTCGGAGAGTTCGTTGGCGATCTCCACGAGTTCGGCGTATAGCGCTTCGTCCTCGACGCCCTCGAGGACCTGGTGGTACCGGTCCAGGCCCCGCACGAAGCGGTCGTGGGCGCGGCGCCAGAGGCCCTTGCCAAGTTCGGCGTCGTCCTTGCGTCCCTGCCGGGCGGCACTGAAGAATCCCAAGGCTGTCCTAGAGGTACTGGCCGGGACCGTGGTCCGGGTCGGCGGGCTGCGCGGGATCCGCACCGGGACGCGGTTCCGCTGCGCGCTGGGGCTCACCGTTCTCGCCGATGATGACGCCGGGCGCGATCATCGTTCCGGGCGGCAGCTGGCGCAGCTGCATCTGGGCGGCGGCGTGTTCGCGGGCGGCGTGCTGGGCGGCGATCGCGGTCTGGATGCCGTGGAAGAGTCCCTCGAGCCAGCCCACCAACTGGGCCTGGGCGATGCGCAGTTCGGCGTCGGAGGGCGTGCCGTTCTCGGTGAACGGGAGATGGATGCGCTCAAGTTCCTGGACCAGCTCGGGGGCCAGCCCGTCTTCGAGCTCCTTGATGGACCGTTCGTGGATTTCTGCGAGCCGGATCCGGGCGGCGTCGTCCAGCGGAGCGGATTTCACCTCGTCCAGCAGCTGTTTCAGCATGGTCCCGATCCGCATGACCTTGGCCGGTTCGTCCACCAGGTCCTGCAGGTGGCTGCCCTGGCTGCGGGAGGCCTTGACGGGGGCGTGCTCCCCCGGCGCTGCGGCCACGCTTCCGGCTGCGGTTCCGGCTTCGGTTCGGTCCCCGGAGACGCCTTCGGCCGGGAACTCCTGCCGGTCGGTCCCGGATGTGGTGATGCCCTCCACCGGGATGTCTTCGCCAGGCTGCGGGTCGGTCGGCTCGATCATGGCTTCATACTCTCACGCGCACGCGCGGAGGTCAGGCCCGTGTGACGCCGGGCCGCACGCCGGCCCGGAAACGGCAGAAGGCGCCGCCGGGAACCCGGAGGTTCGCGGTGACGCCTTCTTCGGCTGGTTGGCCTGTGTTCCGTGGGCCGTGCTAGCAGCACCGGCCCTGGGGGTTGGTGTCCTGGCGGTCCGTGTGGTCGCGCCAGAACTCCCGCTCGGTCATCGGCGCCCCGGCGTGGCCGGACTCCCGATGATGCTCCAGGTACTTCTTGTAGGCGTCGGCTCCCAGGACGCCGCTGAAGTAATCAGCGAATCCCCGGAGTCCCGTGACGAGTGCGTTCATGGCGGTGTCCGTCAGTGCCGGGCGGAGTGTTCGAGCCGCTGGTCCGCCGGCAGGTTGTTCCATTCCGCCTGCAGTTCACGCTCCGCTGCGGTGGGGAACACTCCGGCCGGTGCGAAGACGCGGGACGGCTGGGCCGGATCCTCGAACTCCACGTTGGCGATTCCGGCGGCCGCGTTGCGGAAGGCCTTCACCGCCGCGATCACGGCGGTGATGATGACGATGATGCTCAGCACCACGAAGATCACCGAGAGCCAGCCCTGGATCATCGTGTTGCGGACCACCGCTTCCATCGCTGCCTGGGTCTTGGCGGTGCCGAAGGAGGTCTTTCCGTCCGCCAGTGCCTTGGCGAAGACAGCGTTGTTGGCGAAGTACCCGACGGCGGGGACCGGGGAGAAGATCTTGTAGAAGCTGGCCGTGATGGTGACGACGGCCGCGAAGGCCAGCGGCAGGGCCACAATCCACAGGTACTTGAACGTTCCCCGCTTGGCCACGATGGCCAGGACCACCGCGAGGGCGATGGCCGCGAGCAGCTGGTTGGCGATGCCGAACAGCGGGAACAGCGTGTTGATGCCGCCCAGCGGGTCGGTGACGCCCATCAGCAGCACGGCACCCCAGGCCAGCACCATGATGGCGGTGGTCAGCCAGGCCCCCGGCCGCCAGGAATTGTCCTTGAACCTGGGGATGACGTTGCCGAGGGAATCCTGCAGCATAAAGCGCGCGACGCGCGTGCCGGCGTCGACGGCGGTCAGGATGAAGAGCGCCTCGAACATGATGGCGAAGTGGTACCAGAACGCCATCATGGCTGTGCCGCCGATGAACTGCTGCATGATGTGGGCCAGGCCGACGGCGAGGGTGGGCGCGCCGCCGGAGCGGGAGATGATGCTCTGCTCGCCGACGTCCTTGGCGGTCTGTGCCAGCACGTCCGGGGTGATGTTGACGCCGGCC
>DASSXE010000039.1:0-3521 GCA_035704125.1 Arthrobacter sp. | reverse complement strand
CTGCTGGCGGCTCCGGTGGCGGCGCTGACCGTCTGCCGGGCGGTGGACGTCCCGTGGCCGCCGACGGTGGTGCCGTTGCTGTCCTTCACGCCGTGGCTGGTCCTGCCGTCCGGGCTTTCGCTGCTCTGCGCGGCGGCGGGCCGCCGCCCCCTGGCCGTCACGGTGGCCGCGTCGCTGCTGGCCGTCCAGGCGGCGTGGCTGTTCGCGCCGGGCCATGCCTCGGCGTCGCGGGCCTCGGGCCTGCCGGGAGTGGACCTGGTCACGATGAGCATCAACGCCAAACTGGGCCGCGCGGATGCGGACGGGATCGTCCGGCTGGTCCGCGAGAACGGGGTCGGGTTGCTGGCCGTCCAGGAATACACCCCGGCCCTGGAGGCCCGCCTCGAGGCCGCGGGGCTCTCCGCCCTGCTTCCGCACCGGATCAGCGCCCCGGCAGGAGATGCCTCCGGCGGGGCGCTCTACTCGCGCCACCCCCTGACCTTCGCCGGCACCCTGCCGGGCACCCGGTTCCCGATGGCTATGGCACGGCTGGAGCTGCGTGGCCCCGCCGGGACCGCCGTCGTGCACGTGACCAACGTGCACACCCGGGCCCCGGTGGACGGCGGCCTGGCGCAGTGGCGCCGGGAACTGGCGCTGCTCACCGCGGAGGCAGGCAGGACAGGCGCAGGCGGGACCCCGGACGGAACAGTGGTCCCGGTCCTGCTGCTCGGAGACTTCAACGCCGGCTATGACCACGCCGAGTTCCGCCGGCTGGTATCCGGACGCGCCGGAAACGTTCTGGTGGATGTGGCCACCGATCAAGGCGCCCGGCTGGTTCCCACCTGGCCACGGGACCTGCCCCTGCCCGGAACCACGCTGGACCATCTGGTGACCGGTTCCGCCATCGGCAGCCGCGGCTACGCGGTCCACTCCGTCGACGGGACGGACCACGCGGCCGTCCTGGCCACCCTCAGGATCCCGGCACGGGCCTGAGCGGCGGGCCGGCGGGGGAAGTAATCAGCCCTTGCGGATCACCTTGAAGTTGGAGGCCTGGGCCACCGGGCGGATGACGATCTGGTCCAGGTTGACGTGGTGCGGGGCGGTGACGGCGTAGCGGACCACGTCGGCAACGTCGTCGGCGGTGAGCGGCTTGGCGACGCCCGCGTAGACGTTGTCCGCGGCGCCCTTGTCACCGAGCCGGTTGAGGGAGAATTCCTCGGTCTGCACCATGCCGGGGGCCACCTCGATCACCCGGAGGTTGTGTTCGGCTTCTTCCAGGCGAAGCGCCCCGGTCAGGGCGTGCTGGCCGAATTTCGCCGCGTTGTAGCCGCCGCCGCCCTCGTACGCGGACAGGCCGGCCGTCGATGTCAGGTTCAGCACGGTGCCTTCCCCGCAGGAACGAAGCATCGGCAGGAAGGCGCGGATCAGCTTCAGGGTGCCGAGGACGTTGACCTCGTACATCCACTGCCAGTCCGCGGTCTTGCCATCGCCGATCTTGTCCGCGCCGCGGGCGCCGCCGGCGACGTTGATCAGGGTATCGATCCCGCCGGCGCGGGTGACCTCATCCACCAGGCGGGCAACGGCGTCGTCGTCGGTCACGTCGGCGGGAAGCGGGACCGCGCCGGTTTCGGCGGCGAGCGCCTCCAGGCGCTCGGCCCGGCGGGCGACGGCGAAGACCGTCCAGCCTTCCCGGCGGAGCGCCCGCACGGTGGCTTCGCCGATGCCGGTGCTGGCGCCGGTGACGACGGCGGCCTTGGCCGTGTGCGCCGTGTCGGTGTGTGCTGTGTCGGTGTTTCCTGCGTGCATTCCCTCAGTCATGGCACCACATTAGCCGTTGCCGCGCTGCAGGAATTCCTGCAGCACCCGGGCGTGGTTGGTCTGCGGGTCCTTGGCGCCGAAGAGCAGCGACACCTTCCCGTGCGCGGCCGCCAGTTCCCGCAAGGTGCCCACCGCGGGGTTGGATTCCAACTCTGCTTCATAGGCGTCCCGGAAGTCCGCAAACCGTTCCTGCATGTGCGCGAATTCGGCGCGCAGCGGCGCCGAGGGCGCTATCTCCTTGAGCCACAGCGCCAGGTGCGCCCGTTCCTTGCTGACGCCCCGGGGCCACAACCGGTCGACCAGGACGCGGCAGCCGTCGTCGTCCGCGGGCTCGTCGTAGATCCGCTTGATCGCAAAACTTCCGGAATTATCCTCCATAGTGGTGCACGTTATTGCAGTTGGATTCGCGAAACCAGCGAAGCACGGTGAAACTAAAGCGAAAAGAACTGCAAGAATTGACCCATGGCTGAAGACACGCAGGGTACAGACACGCCCACCACCGCCCCTATCAACGTTCCGGACAAGCCCGCCCTCGAGGGGCTGGAAGCCGCCCTCACCCGGCGCTGGCTTGAGGAAGGGACCTACAAGTTCAATCCGGAGACCACCCGGGAACAGGTCTACTCGATCGACACTCCCCCGCCGACGGCGTCGGGTTCGCTGCACGTGGGACACATGTTCTCCTACACCCAGACCGATGTCCTGGCCCGCTACCAGCGGATGAACGGCAAGAACGTCTTCTACCCGATGGGCTGGGACGACAACGGCCTGCCCACCGAACGGCGCGTCCAGAATTACTACGGCGTCCGTTGCGATCCGGCCATTCCCTACGACGCGGGCTACCGGCCGCCGGCCGAACCCGCGAAGAACCAGCGCGACTTCGACGTCGTCTCGCGCCGGAACTTCATTGAACTGTGCGAGGAACTGGCGGTCGAGGATGAAAAGGTCTTCGAAAACCTTTTCCAGACCCTGGGCCTGTCCGTGGACTGGAACCTGACCTACCGCACCATCGACGACAAGTCCCGGGCCATCTCGCAGCGGGCCTTCCTCGCCAACCTCGCCGCCGGCGACGCGTACATGGCCGAGGCCCCCACGCTCTGGGACGTGACCTTCCGCACCGCGGTGGCGCAGGCCGAGCTGGAGGACCGTGAGGTGGCCGGCGCCTACTACCGCTACCCGTTCTTCACCGAGACCGGCGAGAAGATCTACATCGAGACCACCCGCCCCGAGCTGCTGGCCGCCTGCGCCGCCCTGGTGGCGAACCCCGACGACGAGCGCTACCAACCGCTCTTCGGCACCAAGGTCACCTCGCCGGTCTTCGGCGTCGAAGTGGAGGTCAAGGCCCACCCGCTGGCCAAGGCGGACAAGGGCTCCGGCATTGCCATGGTCTGCACCTTCGGCGACCTCACCGATGTCACCTGGTGGCGTGAACTGCAGTTGCCCACCCGCGCCATCGTGGGCCGTGACGGCCGCATCATCGGTGAGACTCCCGACTGGATCACCGCCCCCGAGGGCCGTGCCGCCTTCGAAAAGATCGCCGGCAAAACCGTCTTCAGCGCCAAGGAGGGCGTGGTGGAGCTGCTCGCGGCCGAGGACCTGCTCGACGGCGAACCGAAGAAGATCATGCACCCGGTCAACTTCTTCGAAAAGGGCGACAAGCCCCTCGAGGTCGTCACCTCCCGCCAGTGGTACATCCGCAACGGCGGCCGCGATGAGGACCGCCGGGA
>DASSXE010000023.1:0-6488 GCA_035704125.1 Arthrobacter sp. | reverse complement strand
CACGAACTGGCGCATCTGCTGGTGGCCGCCCACAACGCCGCCTTCTGGCGGTTGCTGGCGGCCTATCCAGAGACGGAGCGGGCCAAGGCCTTCCTGGAGGGGGTCTCCTTCGCCACCGCCCGCGGGCTGCCGGCCGACGCGGCTGACGACGTTGAAGGAGAACCCGTGGGAGGCCCCGGAACGGCCGGCGACGTCCTGGCGGAGGACGGCGCCGGCTGAGTCCGGGCCCGTCCGCTCAGGCCTTGGGCTCGTCCCCGGCGCTGCCGGTCTCTTCGCTTCCCGGTCCTTCGCTTCCCGGTTCTTTGCTTTCCGGTCCTTCGGCAGAGCCGTCCGGGTCGGGCGCCGCGTCGAAGCCGCCGCTGAGCAGCTTCTGCAGCGCGTCGTCAACCTCGGTGTCGGACGCCTCGGCCAGCTTTCGGCGTTCGCTGAAGCCGGCGGGATCGTCCAGGTCCTCGGCCGTGGGGAGCAGGTCCGGGTGCTGCCAGATGGCGTCGCGGCCTTCGACGCCGCGTTCCTCTTTCAGCCGTGCCCACAGCGTGGCGGCCTCGCGCAGCCGCCGCGGGCGGAGCTCCAGGCCCACCAGCGAGGAGAAGGCGTGCTCCGCCGGACCGCCGGTGGCGCGCCGGCGTCGGACCGTCTCGCGGAGGGCTGCGGCCGAGGGCAGCAGGTTCTCCGTCGCGGCGGCGGTGAGTTCGTCGACCCAGCCCTCCACCAGTGCCAGGGCGGTCTCCAGCTTCTCGAGGGCCTGATCCTGCGCCGGCGTCCGCTGCGGCATGAAGACGCCCTGCGACAGGGCCTCCTGGATGCCTTCAGGGTTGCTCGGGTCCAGCTCGCGGGCCAGCTCTTCAATCTTGGACGTGTCGATGTGGATGCCGCGGGCGTAGGCCTCGATGGCACCGAGCAGGTGGCCGCGCAGCCACGGCACCTGGACGAAGAGCCGGGCATGGGCTGCCTCGCGGACAGCGAGGAAGAGCCGGATGTCGTTCTCCGGCAGGCTCAGCCCTTCGCCGAACTTGGCCACGTTCGCGGGCAGCAGCGCCATTTCCAGGTCCGCGAGCGGAACACCGATGTCGGTGGAGCTGACCACCTCGGCGGACAGCGCGCCGATCGCCTGCCCCAGCTGCATGCCGAAGATGGCGCCGCCCATGTTCTGCAGCATCGACGAGGCACCGCCCATCATGGACTTCATCTCGTCGGGCATTTGTTCGGTCATGGCCGCCGACAGTGCATTCGCAATGCTGTTGGCGACCGGTTCGGTCAGCCGCTTCCAGGTGCCGAGGGTTTCCTCCACCCACTCGGCGCGGGACCAGGCCCGGCCGATCAGCCCGGTGGAAGGCAGCTCCGTGACCTGGTCCAGCCACAGCTCGGCCAGCCGGAGCGCGTCGTCGACTTCGCGGGACTGCGCGGCGGTCACCGAGGGGTCGGAGCCGCTGGCGGCGACCCGGCGGGCGTTCTCATGCGCCAGCTGCCAGTTCACCGGGCCGTCGGAGGACGCGCTCATCATGGCCTGGACCTGGGAGAACATCTGGGCCAGCAGGTTGGGATCGTCCGGGAGGCCCGCTGCCTTCGCCAGCTCCGCCGGATCGATGTCCCCCATGCCCTTGCCGCCCATCAGGTTCTGCAGCATTTCCGCCAGCGGATCCTTGGGCTCGTCGTCCCCGTTGGACGGATTGAGTGGGTTAGAGGTCATGATCCCGCCGATCGTCGGTGTGACTGGTACTCAACTTCACGCTACCCCTCCGGCTCAGCAGCTGTCTCGCGCAACCCGTCCCCGTTCGCTGTCGGCAAAGAGCCCCCGCGGGCTCCGAGCGCGTAGTGTGGGGCACTGGAATATTTGCAGGCAGCCGCGGCGGTTTGGCCGCGGCCGCAGCACCCGGACCCGGCCCGCCAAGGTCCCCGGGAGCCGGCACGGAGAGGTCCTTCATTGACGTTTACCCAGGACGGGCAGTCCCGCGGCGAGACCGTGGACACCGCCGCCGGCGACGGCCCTGACCACGCCGGCCTCTGGCCCCGCTTCGGCGGCCGCGGCCGGGCCCGGTCCGGCACCGGGGGAGCGGGCAACCGGCCCTCCGCGATGGTCGTCTCCGGTCTGCTGTCGATCGCCCTCGGCGTCGCCGCGCTGAGCCTGCCGGTGCCGTACGTGATCGAGTCTCCCGGCCCGACGTTCAACACCCTGGGCACCGACAACGGCAAGCCGGTCATCACCGTATCCGGGCACGAGTCGTACCCGGCCAAGGGCAGCCTGGACCTCACGACGGTGTACGTCGACGGCGGCCCGAACGGTCCGGTCAGCGTCTTCGAGGCCCTCACCGCCTGGCTGAACACCTCCAAGGCCGTCTATCCGCAGGAACTGATCTTCCCCACCGGGGTGACGAAGGAACAGTCGCAGCAGGAAAGCGCCGTGGCGATGACCACCTCGCAGGAAAACGCCGTCGCGGCCGCGCTGAAGGAACTCGGCATTCCGTTTGAGCAGAAGCTGCAGGTCGCGAACATCCCGGACGATTCGGCGTCGAAAGGCAAAATCCAGGAGGGCGACCTGCTGGTCTCGATCGGCGGCAAACCGGTCACCGCCCTCAGCGTCATCCAGTCGGAACTCGCCGCCGGCAACGGCAAACCGGTCAACGTGGTGGTGGACCGGAACGGCAGCCAGCAGACGGTGGCCGTCACCCCGGGCAAGTCCGAGACCGGCCGCTACCTGCTGGGCGTGGTGCTGCAGTACAAGTTCAAGTTCCCCTTCGACGTGAAGATCTCCCTCGACAAGGTGGGCGGGCCCAGCGCCGGAATGATGTTCGCCCTGGGCATCGTGGACACCGTGACGCCCGGTGACCTCACCGGCGGCAAGCACATCGCCGGCACCGGCACCATCTCTCCCGACGGCGCCGTCGGGCCGATCGGCGGCATCGACCAGAAGATGGTCGGGGCACGCTCCGGCGGGGCCACCGTGTTCCTCGCGCCGGCGGCCAACTGCGACGACGTCGTGGGCCACGTCCCGGCCGGTCTGCAGGTCGTCAAGGTCGAAACCCTGGCGGAGGCGCGGCACGCCGTCGAGCTCTCCGCCGCGGGCGGCGACACATCCGGACTTCCCACCTGCACCAGGAACTAGACTGGCCCCGGAACTAAGCTTCTGTGCCGCTCGTGGCACTAGTGACAACTGAAAATCAGCAGCACCGACGACCAGCTATGAGGTATCGAGTTTGTCCCGTCCCAGCACTGTCCCACCCGGAAGGCAACAGCAGCGGCGAGGCGCCCTGACGCCGACGTTGATCGTTGTCGCCCTGATCGTCGTGGGCTTCATCTTCTTCGCCAATGTCTGGACGGACGTCCTCTGGTACCAGCAGCTGGGCTTCTTTGAAGTCTTCCTGACGGAAAACCTCGCACGCATCATCATCTTCCTCGCCGGCTTCGCCATCATGTTCGCCGCGATGTTCTTCGCGATCCGGATCGCCTACACCGCCCGTCCGGTCTACGCCCCGGACTCGGAGGTGCGGGACAACCTCAACCGCTACCAGGCGCAGCTCGAACCGATCCGCCGGGTGGTCATGATCGGCCTGCCCGTGCTCTTCGGCCTGTTCGCCGGAAGCGCGGCCGCCAGCCAGTGGCAGAAGGTGCTGCTGTTCCTGCACCAGCAGCCGTTCGGCCAGAACGACCCGCAATTCAACCTCGACATCAGCTTCTACCTGATGACCCTGCCGTTCCTGGGCTTCGTCACCGGCTTCCTGATCAGCGTCGCCGTCGTCGCCGGAATCGCCGGGATCCTCACGCACTACCTCTACGGCAGCATCCGGCTGATGGAGCGAGGCGTCTTCACCAGCCGTGCCGCCCAGATCCACCTCGCCGTCACCGGCGCCGCCTTCCTGCTGCTGCTCGGCGTCAACTTCTGGCTGGACCGCTACTCCGCGGTGCTCAACAACGGCGGCCGCTGGGCCGGCGCCCTCTACACCGACGTCAACGCGGTGATCCCCACCAAGGCGATCCTCGCCGTCGCCGCCGCGCTGGTGGCCGTGCTGTTCATCATCGCCGCGGTGATCGGGAAGTGGCGGCTGCCGGTCATCGGCACCGCCATGCTGGTGATCACCTCGATCCTGGCCGGCGGCGTGTACCCGTGGGTCATCCAGCAGTTCCAGGTCCGGCCCTCGGAACAGACCCTGGAAAAGACCTACATCGAGCGCAACATCGCCATGACCCGCGCCGCCTACGGCCTGGATAAGATCCAGGAGAAGCGGTACGAGGCGACCACGAACGCGACCACCGGCGCCCTCGCCCCGGACGCCCAGACCACGGCCAACATCCGCCTGCTGGACCCGAACCTGATCTCGGACGCCTTCTCCCAGCTGGAGCAGTACCGGCCCTACTACCAGTTCCCCAGCACGCTGAACGTGGACCGCTACGAGGTCAACGGGAAGATCCAGGACACCGTCATCGCGGTCCGGGAGCTGAACCCCGGCGGCCTGGCCACCAACCAGCAGTCCTGGCTGAACAAGCACGTGGTCTACACCCACGGCTACGGCGTCGTGGCGGCCAAGGGCAACAAGTTCACCGCCGACGGCAAACCCGACTTCCTGCAGTCCGGCATTCCCTCCACCGGCGTGCTGGGCACGGACACCACCTACCAGCCCCGAATCTACTTCGGCGAGAACTCGCCGGACTACTCGATCGTGGGCGCCCCCGACGGGGCCGCGCACCGCGAGCAGGACCGCCCCGCCGCCAAGGAAGGCGACGCCGGCACGCAGTACACCTTCACCGGCAACGGCGGCCCGAACGTGGGCAGCTTCTTCAACAAGATCCTCTACGCGGTCAAGTTCCAGTCCTCTGACCTGTTGCTTTCCGACGGCGTGAACGCGGATTCCCAGATCCTTTACGACCGGAGCCCCAAGGACCGGGTCGAGAAGGTTGCCCCGTACCTGACGGTGGACGGCAACGCCTATCCCGCCGTCGTTGACGGCCGGGTGAAGTGGATCGTGGACGGCTACACCACCAGCCCGTACTTCCCGTACTCCCAGCAGGAGCAGCTCTCCGACGCCACCCGGGATTCCCAGACCTCCTCCGGCCGGACCGCGGCGCTGCCCAGCAGCTCGGTGAACTACATCCGGAACTCGGTCAAGGCCACGGTGGACGCCTACGACGGCTCCGTCACCCTCTACGCCTGGGACGACCAGGACCCGGTCCTGAAGGCCTGGCAGAGCATCTTCCCGTCCACGTTGAAGCCGTACACGGAGATGTCCGGGGCGCTGATGAGCCACGTGCGGTACCCGGAGGACCTGTTCAAGGTCCAGCGCGAGCTGCTCGGCCGCTACCACGTGACCAACCCGGACAACTTCTTCACCAACAACGACGCGTGGAGCGTGCCGAACGATCCCACGGTCAAGGACGACGGCGTCAAGCAGCCGCCGTTCTACATGTCGCTGCAGATGCCTGACCAGCAGAAGCCGGCGTTCCAGCTGACCTCCTCGTTCATCCCGCAGGTGGTCAACGGCAACGCCCGGAACGTGCTGTACGGCTTCCTCGCCGCCGACTCGGATGCCGGCAACCAGAAGGGCGTGAAGGCGGACAGTTACGGACAGCTGAGGCTGCTGCAGATTCCGCCGGAAGCCAACGTCCCGGGACCCGGCCAGGCGCAGAACAAGTTCAACTCGGACCCCACGGTGTCCCAGGCGTTGAACCTGCTGCGCCAGGGCGCGTCCGCGGTGCTCAACGGCAACCTGCTGACGCTGCCGGTTGGCGGCGGTCTGCTGTACGTCCAGCCGGTCTACCTGAAATCCACCGGTGAGACGTCCTACCCGACCCTGCAACGCGTGCTGGTTGCATTCGGCGACAAGATCGGCTTCGCCCCGACCCTGGATGCGGCGCTCAACCAGCTCTTCGGCGGCAGTTCCGGGGCCACCGCAGGCGACGCCGCCAACAACGGCCAGACGCCGTCGACGCCGACCACGGGCACGGCGCCGCCCGCCACCGGAAGCTCCAACGCCAACGCCGACCTGAAGGCGGCCCTGGACGATGCCACCGGGGCCATCAAGGCAGGGCAGGAGGCGCTGGCCAAGGGAGACTTCGCTGCGTACGGCGACCAGCAAAAGAAGCTCTCCGCAGCCCTGCAGCGGGCCCTGGACGCCGAGGCCAAGATCGTCACGCCGGCACCGGGCGCCAGCGCCACTCCGGCACCGGGGGCGAGTGCCTCGCCCTCGGCCACGCCGTCGCCCTCCGCGAGCAAGTAGGAGAACCGGATCGGGGCGGTGCGATGCAGATCACGCCGCCCCGATTTGGCCCCGCGTTCACCGGCAGGTAATGTTGTTCTTGCGACGCGGGGTGGAGCAGTTCGGTAGCTCGCTGGGCTCATAACCCAGAGGTCACAGGTTCAAATCCTGTCCCCGCAACTGAGAAGAAGTCCGGAACATTAGTGTTCCGGACTTCTTGTTTTAATCCGGGTCGGTCGGCGTCAGGGTCAGAGCCCCGGGGCCGGACCGGTGGTCGGGTCGGCGGCCAAAGTAAGGTAG
>DASSXE010000386.1:0-2611 GCA_035704125.1 Arthrobacter sp. | reverse complement strand
CAGATAAGACCAACACCAGCACCGACATCACGAGCTGTACCGCTCCGTGCCGGACCGCGATACCCGTACCCGTATCATTTCTTAGGGGTGCCACCGTGGCACCGTTACCAGCAGGGGGAATATCGTGGACGCTTCACCCAGAGAGGTCACGACCGAGATCCTAAGCGGCCGCTACCGTCTGGGAGGAGTCATCGGCCGGGGCGGTATGGCCTCGGTCTACACCGCCCGGGACGAAAACCTGGGCCGCGAGGTGGCTCTCAAACTCTTCGCGCCGCAAACCTCCGATGCAGACGAACTCAAGCGCCAGCAGGCCGAAATCGAAATGCTGGCAACGCTGAACCACCCGAGCCTGGTAACCCTGTTCGATGCAGGCACGGATACCCGCATCCCGGACGAACCACGGCCGTTCCTCACCATGGAACTGGTGGACGGCCAGGACCTGCGCAGCCGGATCCGCCACAGTCCGGTCCCCCTGAACGAGGTGGCCGTGATCGGCGCCGGCCTCGCGGACGCCCTCGCCTACGTCCATTCCCTCGGCATCATCCACCGCGACATCAAACCGGCCAACGTTTTGTTGGTCCAGGTCCGCCCCGGCGAACCGCTGCGTCCGAAGCTGACCGACTTCGGCATCGCCCGGATAATCGACGGGACCCGGCTGACCGCCACCGGAACCATGGTGGGCACCGCCGCCTATCTCAGCCCGGAACAGGCCCGTGGGGCCTACATGGGTCCGGCCAGCGATATCTATTCCCTGGGCCTGGTGCTGCTCGAATGCATCAAGGGCTCCGTGGAGTACCCGGGAAGCGCCGTCGAGTCCGCGGTCGCGCGGCTGCACCGCGCGCCCATGATCCCGGATGACGTCCCGGCGGAGTGGGCGAAGCTGATCCGGGCCATGACGGCGCTGGATCCGTTGGAGCGCCCCACCGCTCCCGAACTGGAGGCGGCCCTGCGCCAGGCCCTGATTTCCCCGGATTCGCTGCCGGGCGCGCTGGCCGAGGAGCGGACCCGGGTGCTGCCCGCTCCCCCGGCCAGGCCCCCGCTGTCGGCCCCGGGAGCCGGGTCCGGAGCCGGGCACGATAAGGCGCGGACTACGGCGCAGGGGACGGCACTCCTCACCGGGCCTCGTGAGGGGACGGGCGTGGGGCCGGGTGCCGCCACAGGTGTGCGGCCAGGCTCCCTTTCGGGTGCCCCGCACGACGCCGGCCGGAGCCCCCGTGGGGGTCTCCGTGGCCGTGTTCCGGGATGGTGGCGCCGTGCCGGCCGGCGGACCCGGCTCCTGGTGGTCCTGGCGGTCGCTGCCCTGCTGGCGGTGGCCACCGCCGTCGCCGTCTCCCTGGCAGCCCCGAAACCGGCACCCCCCGTGTCCTACCCCGCCGTCACGGGCGATGTGGGCGAACACCTCAAGCAACTGCAGCAGAGCGTGCAGCCGTGAGCCGCCGCATCCGCAGGTCCCTGGCCGCTCCCGTGCTGGCGGCTGCGCTGCTGGCCGGTTCTCTCGCCGGCTGCTCGGGGCCGGCAACGGACCTGGACAGCGCGGCAGCCGGTCAGCTGCAGTCCCGGGTCCTGGCCGTCACGCAGGCCGTGGCGGCGGACGACACCGCCGGCGCAGTGAAGCTGCTCGATGAACTGAACACCGCGCTCGACGTGGCCGCGGCGGATGGCAAGGTCTCGTTCAAACGCCACCAAAGCATCAAGTCCTCCATCGATGCCGTCCGGGCCGACCTGACTGCCAAAATCGCCCAGCAGCAGGCAGCAGCCGCGGCAGCCAAAGCGGCCGCGGACCAGGCAGCGGCGGCCCAGGCCGCACAGGACGCAGAGGCAAAGGCGGCAGTGGAGCAAGCCGCGGCCGACCAGGCAGCCGCACAGGCTGCAGCGCAGCAGGCGCAGGCCCCCGCAGCGCCCAGCGGCAAGGCCAAGGGCAAGTCCAAGGGCGGCGGGTAGCCTCCACGGCCCCGGCTTTGCCAAATCCTCCGGAGCGGCTAGCTTGGTCAATCAGGCCGGAAACAGCCGAGCTGAACCCGGATTTCTTTCCGGGCGACCGCTGCACCACCCCGCACAACCCAGCCCGGTACCGAGTGGCAGGCCGGCGGCCTGCCAGCCAGAGGAGTGAATGCACGCATGGCAACAGTCCAGGAATCCATCGATGTGAACGTCCCCGTGAGCCAGGCCTACAACCAGTGGACCCAGTTCGAGGACTTCCCCCAGTTCATGAGCGGAGTCGACGCCGTCCGGCAGCTCGACGACACCACCGTCCACTTCCAGACCAGCATCGGCGGCGTCCACCGCGCGTACGACGCCCGCATCACCAGCCAGGAACCCGACCGGAAGGTCGCGTGGGAGAGCCTGGATACCCCCCGCAACGCCGGAACCGTCCGGTTCACGGAGCTGGCCGCAACGGCGACGAGGGTCGACGTCGAACTCAGCTGGGAACCGGACTCGGCCGCGGAGAAGGTCGGCGCGGCCGTGGGCCTGGATTCCCGGCAGGTCGCCGCAGATCTGGGGCGGTTCAAGACCTTCATCGAAGGCCGCGATTTCGAGACCGGCGCCTGGCGTGAACGGGTCAACAGCGGCGAGGTGGACGTCCAGCCCGGCGCCCTGAATCCGGTAACCG
>DASSXE010000351.1:0-2760 GCA_035704125.1 Arthrobacter sp. | reverse complement strand
CCGGCCTGGCACTCTCCGGCGTGGCACTGACGACGGCGGCCGCCAGCTACCGCTGGACGCCGGCACTCCTGCGCCGGCAACACCGCCGGCAGGACGCCCGCGAATCCGCCGTCGTCGATGCCGCCGCGGCAGTCCGCCACGGCGAAGTGCTGGCGCGGTGGCAACGCTATGAACTGGATCCAGCACTCTGCATCGACTTCCCGGCGATGAGCGATCCCCGCCACCCCGCGACGGCCGCCATGCTCAAAGCCATGCGGGCCGCCGACGTCCTCCGCTCCGGAAACTCCGGCAATGCAGGCGACTCCGGCAGCACCGGCACCGGCCGACAGAGTTCCGGCTACAGCGACGCCGTCGCGAGACTGGAAGACGCCCTGGCCGAGGCCGAACGCGCCGCCGGGGCATTCCAACTGTCCACAGGGAGGACGCAATGACTGACATCACCATCATCGGCAGCGGCAACATGGCCCGGGCCATCGGCCTGCGGGCGGCCGCGGCCGGCGAATCCATCCAGGTCCTGGACCGCACCCCAGAGAACGCGGCACATCTCGCCGCAGAACTGGGCGACAAGGCAAGCTCCGGCGGCCTGGGCGATGTTCCCGAGGGAGACATCGTGGTGCTGGCCCTCTATTTCGAGCCCGCCAAGGAGGTGGCCGCCCACTACGGCGACACCCTCAGCGGCAAGACCGTCGTGGAAATCAGCAATCCCGTGAACATGGAGACCGGCGATTCACTGGTGGTTGAGCCCGGAACCTCGGCGGCCGAGGAGGTGGCCAAGCTGTTGCCCGGCGCCCGGGTAGTGAAGGCGTTCAATACGACCTTCGCCGGACCGCTGGCGGCCGGCTCGGCGAACGGCACACAACTGGACGTGTTCATCGCGTCGGACTCGGAAGTGGCCCGCAATGAGGTGGCGGCCTTCGCAGCCAAGGCCGGCCTCCGGCCGCTGCAGGTCGGCGCCCTCCGCCATGCGCGCGAGTTGGAAGGGATCCAGCTCCTGATGATCGGGCTCCAGATGAATCCCGCCTACGAATCGTTCAACTGGCAGACGGCACTGAACGTCGTCGGCTAAGCGGCCGCAGAAACCAGGACAAACGACGGCGGGGAACCCCTCAGGGCCGGCCGAAGCTACAGCTCAACCGTGCCGCTCTCGCCGACGCTCATCCGGCTGTTCGTGACCTTGGACTTGACCCACTGCAGCACGGTGGCGGCGGTGCCGCCCGGGCTGGTCCAGTACTCGGCGGAATCGGAGTCGACGCGCAGCAGGACGACGCCCGGGGTCTCCGGACCGTCCGGGAACCATGCCTCCACGGCCTGGTTCCAGCGGTCGCGGATTTCCTGCCGGTCCGTGACGACCTCGGTGGTTCCCGCCACGGAAACCCATTCGGTGCCCTTGCCGAAGGAAACGTTGACTGCCGGGTTGGCCGTCACGTGGGCCACCTGGGAGGTGTCCTGCGACGTGAAGAACCACATGTCGCCGTCGTTCTCGACGTCCTGGACCGCCAGCGGCCGGCTGACCAGTGCGCCCTTTTCATTAATGGTGGTGAACATCCCGATCCGGGAATCATTGATAATGCCTGTCACCTTGCTGATGTCCTGTGCGTCCGACATGCGCTCACCTCGTCTTGAGTTCTCCGGAGGGATATCCTCCTACCGCCACCCTATTGATAAGGGTGCTTACTTTTCAAGCACGGCCGCGTCCGCGCCGGGAAGCTAACGGCCCCGGGTCAGGACCTGGCCGCGGAAAAACTCCGGCCGCAGCTTGGCCATCACCAGCATGAGCACCACGCCCAGCAGGATCACGCCCATCCCCAGGATGAACACCAGGCCCAGACCGCCGATCGAGGATCCGGACCCGTACCCGGGATCCATCGAGTCGTACGCGGTCTTGACGAACATCACCAGCAGGATGACGCCGCCCAGCAGCGGGGCGAGGAACTTGAAGAAGAATGAGTGCGCTCCGCGGAACGCCTGGGCACGGAAGAACCAGACGCAGGCCAGGGCAGTGATGCCGTAGTAGAAACAGATCATCATGCCGAGCGCCGTGATGGTGTCCCACAGGGCGTTCTCGGACAGGGTCCGGGTGATGACGTAGAAGGCGGCGGCCGCCACGGCCGAGGCGATGGTGGCGTAGCTCGGGGACTTGTAGCTGGGGCTGATGGTGCCGAATTTGCGCGGCAGCGCCTTGTAGTGGCCCATCGACAGCAGGGTCCGGGCCGGTGAGACGAAGGTGGACTGCAGCGATGCGGCCGAGCTGCTCAGGATGGCCAGCGACATCAGGATCGCGAAGGGGCCCATCACGGGGCCGGCCAGGACGGCGAAGATGCTGCCCTGGTTCTCGGGGTTGCCCGCCCCCAGGCCCTCCTCGCCGACGCCGGCGAACGCCAGGGTGGCCAGCGCGACGGTCATGTAGATAATCACGATCACCAGGACGGTGACGGTGGCGGCGCGGCCCGGGGTCTTCTCCGGGTTGCGGGTCTCCTCGTTCATGGTCAGCGTGACGTCCCAGCCCCAGTAGATGAAGATGGACAGCGAGACGCCGGCAGCGAAGGCGGAGAAGGATTCGACGGCGAACGGGTTGAACCAGTCGGGCGTGATGGCGGTGGCGTCGAACGCGGTGCCGTCGGCGACGTGGCTGAAGGCCGCGACGGCGAACCAGCCCAGGACCAGCAGCTGGAAAGCGACCAGCACATACTGCACGGTCTTGGTGGTTTCCATGCCGCGGTAGGAGATCCAGCAGGCCAGCGCGATGAACACCAGGGTGGT
>DASSXE010000334.1:0-2632 GCA_035704125.1 Arthrobacter sp. | reverse complement strand
CTCTACGACGGCGTCCGCGGCCCCGGGCACCGTGATCTGGAGTGCGGGGTTGGCGTCCGCGAAGCCGGATTTGGCGGTCAGCGGTGCCAGCGCCGCCGGGTCCTGGATGTCCAGTCCGGTGATGGCCTGCCGGGTGGCCGGAGCCGTGGACGGCGTGATGAAGTCGACGCCGCCGGGCGTCAGTCCGCGCAACACACTCTGCTGGATCACGGCCGCAACCGGCCCGCCAGTGCTGCGGACCCGCACGCCCAGCTTGTCCTGGCCCGGTGCGAGGCCGGCGAGGATGATGGACCGGGTACTGCCGGGGGCCACCAGCAGGCCGCGGCTGCCGGGAGCCTGGATGGGCCCCTGGGCTCCGAAGAGATCCAGGTTGACGGTCGCCGGGGTGCCGGAGGCGTTGCTGAGGTTCAGCACGGCGGTGCGCCCGACGGCGGTGTTCGCGCCCACCAGCCACAGGTCGTTGGCCGGGCTTTGGCAGGCCGCGGCGGCGGTCCCCCGCAGGTCGCCGTCGTCGGCGCTGTAGCTCATCACGGCGGCCGCGGAGGGCTGCTGGTCGCCGAGCGAATCGGCGCTGAGCACGCTGACGCCGTCGACGCTGCGCTGGGCCACGACGCCGGCCCGCGGCACGGGCGGTGCGGCGGCCGGCCCGGGGGCCGGGGTGGCGGCGGCTGGCGCGGACGGCGGCGCCTTGGCCACCTCCACCAGGGGGCTGCCATTGAGGGCTGCGAGCCGGCTTCCCGGCAGGGTGCCGGCGCCGGAGCCGGTGGCGGAGCTCAGCACAAGGGCCGAGACCGCGCTTTTGGCGGTGGCTGATTCCGGGCTGAACTGGGGGTCGGTGCCCACGGGGGTGGCCTCGAGCAGCCGGGCCGGGGCCGGGCACGCGGCGACCAGGCTGCCGGCCGGAACCGCGGCCTGCGGCGGCGACAGCGGTGTGCTGCCTGGCGTCTGCGGGGACACCGCCGTGGCCGCGACCAGACCGCCGCCGGCGGCAACCAGGACCGCCGCGACGAAGACTCCGCCCAGGGGCCGGGCCAGTCCTTTCAGCCGGCCCACGCCGGGCGTGGTTCCGGCGGCTGTACCGCGGGAGGCAGCGGCCCGGGAGGTGGCTGCCCGGCCGCTGCGGTTCCGTTTGCCGTCCGCAGAGCCGGCGGCGGGCCGTTCCGGAGGCGTTGTGCCGTCGAGTTCGTCACGCATGCTGATGTTCCTTCCGCAGGGAAGCTTCGTCCCTGGAGAGGCCGGTGTTGGGGCGGCGGGCAGGCATGGGAATGGCCAGCAGCACGGTCAGGCCGATGACGACAGCCTGGCCGATGCCGGTCCAGAGCGCCCACGGGTTCTCGTAGCGGATGCTCAGTTCCCCGCCGTGGGCCGGCAGCGTGAACGCCTGGGCCCAGTCCGAGCTGGTGGCGGTCAGCCGCTTGCCGTCGAGCCAGGCGCTCCAGCCCGCGTCCGCCCGGTCGGTGAGGACGGCCAGCCGCCCCTCCGGACCGTCGGGCACGGTCGCGTCCGCCGCGAGCGGTCCGGCCGGGAGCAGGCCGAGGGTGGCACCCGTGCCGTCGACGATCCGCAGGCGGTGCGCGACGTCGGCGGCCTTGGCGCTGTCGGCCTGGGTGGAATTCAGCGGGGTGATGCGCCACAGCCAGCCAACATCGGTCTGCCCCACGGCGACCAGGCCGGGGACGGCGTCCATCCGGCTGGCGGTCAGCTGGGCCGAGCTGTCGGTGGCCGACAGGACGATGAAGCCGACGCCGAACTCCTCCAGTTGTTTGCGGGGATCAACGCCCTGGCCGGCGACGATGGTCGCCACGGTGGACCGGAGCGAGGTGTTGACGGCGTCATCGAGACGGACGGTTTCCTGGCCGGGCGCCCCGAGGACGGGGCGGGCGGACGCGACGGCGGACAGCGCGTCCAGGGTGGTGCCGGCGCCGCGCATCAGGGAGGCGGCAAAGGCGCCGCCTTCCTGGGCGGAGATGACCAGGGTGCGTGACTGTTCCGGACCTTCGCCGCGGTCGATGGCCGTTGCGGGGAGGGTCCGGGCCTTGCTCTGCTGCACCAGGCGGGGCACGCCCAGCGCGCCGTCACCGGAGGACGCGGCCGTGACATCGGTTCCGGCCGCGGGCCCGGCGTCGGCTCCGGTGTTGGTGCCAGCGTTGGCTCCGGTGTTGCCGGCACCGCTGTCGGCGGCCGTGGCGGGCTGCAGCACGTTGTGGGCAGCCCACGCCGCGATCCCGGCCAGCGGGGCCGCGAGCAGCAGCACGGTGGCCGTCACCGCGGTGGTGCGGATCAGGACCGTGCGGAGCCGGGCCGGACGGGGACTGGCGGGGCGCTGTTCACTGGCACCTGCCGCCGTGTCCGTGCCGTCGCCAGCGTTCTTGTCCGTCCCGGCGGCGGGGTCCGGATCGGGACCGGCGGCCGGTTCCGCGACAGCGACGGGGGCCGCGGCCGCGTCGAGCAGTGCCTCGGCGCCGAGCAGGGCCGCGCCCAGCAGCGCGAAGGCAGCGGCGGAGACCGCCGGGCCGGAAAACGGCGTGACCAGCACTTCGGCGCTGGCGGCGGTGGCGACGTGCCCGGCCAGCCAGCTACCGGCCAACAGGACGACGGCGGACGCCCAGAGGCTGCGCGCCAGCCGGGGCCT
>DASSXE010000209.1:0-4035 GCA_035704125.1 Arthrobacter sp. | reverse complement strand
GACGACCGCGAACTTGGTGTCCTGGCCGAGAGAAACACGCAGCTGCTTGAGCTGTGCAACGGTGAGCCCACGGTATTCGGTCAGGACAGCGGCGTTCGATTCCTTGAAATCGTTAGTGATCTCAGCTACTGCTGAAACCTTTGTAGGCGTTGCCATAACCCTCCTTCCGGGGATAGTGCCGGTATGTCCGGGTCCCCGCTCGGATGAGCTAAAACTAAAAAACGCCCCGCGCAGATGCACGGGGCTTGTCTCGACGCGGTCAATGACTGCGGAGCTTTGCTTCGTTCACCTGCGCCGGCCGCCCTATGTTCAGGGTCCTTCGTCTGGAGATTCACTGCGCCTCCCCGGCGCGGCTGCAGAAGTGAGCCTTGCTTGGGAGAGTGGATTTCCAACAACCGACGGTCTTTGGTCCTCCAAGCTTACGGGACGAGGCCTGCACGTTCCAAATCGGCTCAGCTGACGCTGGGCCCGAAGTCCGGCAGTTCCTTCTGCCAGAGGCCGGTGACCCCGGCCGTGCTGAAGCCGAGCTTCTGGTTGACGGTGAGGAGGTAGCGGTTTTCCGGGGCGTTCCAGGTGTACAGCACCCGCGCGTCGGGGAACTGCTCGGTGAGCCGTTCCATGTTGGCGAGTTTGATCAGCAGGCCCAGTTTGTTGCCGCGGTGCTCCCGGAGGACCACGGTGTCGTCCTGGAAGACGACGTCGGGCCGCAGGCCAAGGACGCTGATCGTCGTCAGGCCCACCAGGGCGCCGCTGGCGATTTCCTCGACGGCGGTGACGACCGTCCGGCGTCCCTGGGTGATGGCGACGTCCTCCGTCTCGCGCAGGATGCCGCCGTCGAACACCAGGTCCTCACCGCCCCCGCCCGGGATGCCGTCCTCGCCCGCACGGTTCTCCAGCAGCGCGACGGCCTCCAGCCACTGCTCCGGGCAGCGGTCGGTCCAGTGGTGCAGCCGGTACCGTCCGGCGTTGGCCTCGTCCGCTTCTGCCTGCAGGTCGGCAACCAGCTGGCTGTCCAGGGGCAGGGCACAGGAACTGAACTGCTCGATGTGCTGGAGGGTGTAGCCGGTGTGCTGGGCGAACTCCACTTCGCGGCTGTTCAGCGGGACGAACCCCAGGCCGGAGCCGGGGATCAACTGCCCGGCCCGTTGGTCCGCAAGCGTGACGCCGGGATGGTTGGTATCGATCAGGATGGTGCGCCGGCCCTCATCACGGGCGAAGTGCTCCGCAGCCTCCAGCAATTGCCGCCCGACCCCGCGGCCCTGGAACTCCGGCAGGATGTCCAGGGTGAACTCGGCCAGATCGAGGTTGTCTGCGAGGGGCAGGGCGATATCCACGGTGCCGACGATCTGGCCGTCCACGCGGGCGACCAGGATCACCTGGCGCTCGTAGGGGTCGGCCATCTCCAGCAGTTTTTCCTGCGGAGAGTAAGCGAGGTCGTCGGTGCCCCAGGTCTGCATGCGGACCTTCCGGCCGACTTCGACCGCGGCGATGAAGTCGGCCGCATCGGCCCCGTCGAGCGAATCCGGGATCCAGAGTTGCTCAACCCGTACGTCGTTTGCCTTAGCGGGCATGTTCCCAGCCAATCTGCCGCTTCTTGCCTGGCCCCGCTCGTGCCAGGCTATGAGCGTCAGCATATGCCCGATGCGGTCCGCATTCCATTGCCGGGCAAGGGCAGTTTTCCCGCCCGGGAGGCCCTCAGGTTCTCAGGCCCCGCGGGTCCGCCCCGCTGGTCCGCTGCCACTCGCCATCCCATCCGGCGGGGCGGAAACCAAGGGCGACGTTGATGGCCAGCATGTGGTCATTCTCCGCGGCGTTGAAGGTGGTCACGCGCTCGACGGCGGGGAAGTGCGCCAGACGCCGGAGATTGGCGATCTTCACCAGCAAGCCGAGGCGGTGGCCGCGGTGGGCTGCCGCCACCAGGGTGTCATCCTGCTCGGCCAGCCAGGGCTTGCCGGCGGGGAGTTCCAGCACCGAGTACGCCGCCAGCTCTCCGCTGTCCCGGTGCCGGGCGGCGGCCACCAGGGAGAGGTTGCCGGCCTGCTTCCAGGTCTCCTCGACGTGCCGGACCCGGGCCGCATCCCAGGTTTCCTCCTCGTAGCTGATGCCGCCGCTGGGAGCATCGGTGCTCATGCGCGACATCAGCCCGGCCAGTTGGCCGACAAGTTCCTCCGGGCAGTGATCGGTCCAGGTGACCAGCTCGTAGCCGTGCGCTTTCGCCAGGGCTCCACGTTCCAGGCTGTCCAGGTCCGCCGCCGCGCCGGCGACGTCCAGGCTGCTGTACCGTTCCACCTGTTCTAGCCGGTAGCCCGCCGCTATGGCGAAACGGACACCGCGGGCCGAGGCCGGCAGTCCCCCGGCCCCGGTGGCCGGCCGGACCAGGTCCGGGGCGTCCGGATCGAAGCCGGGCCCGTGCTGGGTCGAGGCCACGAAAACGGTCCGCTGCGCGGCGGCCGCCACAGCTTCTGCGTGTCGCAGCAAGGCCCGCCCGATCCCGTGACCCGCGTACTTTTCCAGTACCCCCACGTGCAGGTCGGCACGGTCCCGATTTTCCCGCAGCCCGAAGCGGACCGAGGCCCTGGCCACCATGCGCCCGTCGAGGCGGAGGAAGAATGCGTGCGTCCGGGTATAGGGACTCTCCTGCCAATACCGCAACCGCGCCTGCGGCGTCGTGGTCCGGTCGCGGTTCCCCGCGGCCTCCAGGGCCAGGGCGTCGCAGAGGTCATTGAACTCGAGGAAGTCCGCGGCATCGGCCGCCGCCGGGGTTGCCGGCAGATGCAGGGCTTCGATGCGGTACGTTTCTGGATTCACCCGGCCAGCCTAACCAGGTCCGGAAACGCAAAGAAGACCGCCCCGCAGTTTGCGGGACGGTCTTCTTTGATGCCTGAACGGCAGGTCCGGAAGCTTACGCCTCGGTCAGGACCTTGGTGACGTTGGGGTCAACCGAGATGCCCGGGCCGAAGGTGGTGGCCACGGTTGCCTTCTGGATGTAGCGGCCCTTCGAAGCGGACGGCTTGAGGCGCAGGACCTCTTCCAGTGCGGCGGCGTAGTTCTCGGCCAGCTTGAGGGCGTCGAAGGAAACCTTGCCGATGATGAAGTGCAGGTTCGAGTGCTTGTCGACGCGGAAGTCGATCTTGCCGCCCTTGATGTCGTTGACGGCCTTGGCGACGTCAGCGGTCACGGTGCCGGTCTTCGGGTTCGGCATCAGGTTACGCGGACCCAGGACCTTACCGAGGCGGCCGACCTTGCCCATGAGGTCAGGGGTGGCGACGGCGGCGTCGAAGTCGGTCCAGCCACCGGAGATCTTTTCGATCAGGTCGTCGGAACCAACGAAGTCGGCGCCGGCTGCGATTGCTGCCTCAGCCTTGTCACCGGTAGCGAAAACCAGGACGCGGGCGACCTTACCGGTGCCGTGGGGGAGGTTGACCGTGCCGCGGACCATCTGGTCTGCCTTGCGGGGGTCAACGCCCAGGCGGAAGGCGACCTCGACCGTAGCGTCGAACTTGGACGGGTTGGTGTCCTTGGCGAGGGTCACTGCCTCGAACGGCGCGTAGAACTTCTCCGCGTCGATCTTGGCGGCGGCTGCCTCATATGCTTTGCTGCGCTTTGCCATGCTGCTTCTTCTCCTTGTGCAGTTGTGGTCTGCGGACCGCGCTGGGCCCTGCCACAGTCGGAAGTCCGGGCGCTGTGCCCGGGGTTTCCGATCTTTCAATGTTTAGGTGGTGCCGGTTGCCCGGCGGTGCTGCGCGGCGTCGTGCCCGGTTGCCCGTCACGGTGCCGTATCAGCGGGAGGGCGACTAGCCTTCGACGGTGATACCCATGGAGCGGGCGGTGCCGGCGATGATCTTGGCTGCACCTTCGAGGCTGGTGGCGTTGAGGTCTTCCATCTTGGTGGAAGCGATCTCGTTGACCTGGGCCTGGGTCAGCTTGGCAACCTTGACGGTGTGCGGGGTGGATGAACCCTTGGCAACGCCTGCAGCCTTCTTGATGAGCTCTGCAGCCGGCGGGGTCTTGGTGATGAACGTGAAGGAACGGTCC
>DASSXE010000084.1:0-8194 GCA_035704125.1 Arthrobacter sp. | reverse complement strand
AGCAGGGCCCTGGCCGGCCGCCCCGGTCAGCCGAGCTGGAAGACGGCCTTGGGGCTGGTCTTGTTCCCCAGCCGGGCAGTGAAGACATAGTAGGCGCCGCCGGCTCCGGGCTGCGCCGCGACGGCCTTGCAGCCCTCGGTTGACCGGGAACGGTCCCAGGGGAAGTTGGCCGTCTCACTCTTGCCGGGGGCGATGGTCTTGACCAGGTCGCCGCTTTCCGCCTGGCAATCCTTGGAGGAGAAGATCCGGTCCGTGCCGCTGGTGATGGCGTATTCCATCTGCGAGGTCCCGATGTTGACCTCGCAGGGGACCTGGTTGCCGTTGGTGACCTTCAAGGTCAGCAGCGGGTTCTCCCCCGGGCCGTAGGCGGCCTTGTCGGTCGAGGCGGTCACGGTGAGCAGCTTGTCGTCACACCCGGAGGTGGGGCTGGGTGCCGCGGAGGCCGACGCCGCCGGGTCCGTCGCCGTGGACGCGCTGGCGGGGGCCGGGGTTCCACCCGGCTGGCCCGCCTGGGCGGATGAGTTGGCCGGTTCCGCGGCCGGCCCGCCGAGGGCATTGGAGATTGCCACGAATCCGCCGACCGCCAGGGCGATAACCAGGAGCAGGACCGCGCCAGCGAACAGCCGGCGGCGGCGGTAGACGGGACTGACCGGTTTCCGGGCCGATCCCCGTGAGTTGCCTTGCCTGACCATTCTTCTAGGCTAGAGAACGCGGCCGCCGATGGCGGCAAACCACGCCGCTGGTCCGACTATGGTCCGCATCTCTATTAAACTGGGGCGATCGAAACCATAGCCCCCGCCCCCGCCCCGACGGCCGCTCCCCCGGCCCTTGAGCTGGCCGGACTCCATGCCGCCCTGGACTCCTGGTTCGAGTCAACCGCCCGGGATCTGCCGTGGCGCGCCGCGGATTGCACGGCCTGGGGCGTGCTGGTCAGCGAGATCATGCTGCAGCAGACCCCCGTGGTGCGCGTGCTGCCGGTGTGGGAGGAGTGGCTGCGGCGCTGGCCCTCCCCGGCCGACCTGGCCCGCGAACCCGCCGGCGAGGCCGTCCGTTGGTGGGGCAGGCTGGGCTATCCCCGCCGGGCCCTCCGGCTGCATGCCGCCGCCGCTGCGACGGTGCGGGACCACGGCGGCGAGGTCCCCGGCACCTACCCGGAGCTGCTGGAGCTGCCCGGCGTGGGGACGTACACCGCGGCCGCCGTCGCCGCCTTCGCTTTTGGCCGCCGGGAGACGGTGGTGGACACCAATATCCGGCGGGTCCATGCGCGGCTGATTGGCGGCACGGCCCTGCCGGCGCCCGCCCTGACGGCAGCGGAGATGCGGCTGGCCGCGGATCTGCTGCCCGACGGCGGCCCGGAGTCGGTGCGTTGGAACGCCGCCGTGATGGAACTCGGTGCGCTGGTCTGCACCGCCCGGACGCCCAAGTGTGCGGTGTGCCCGGTCCGCGGCGCCTGCGCCTGGCTGGCGGCCGGCGAACCGCCGCCAACGTACACCCCCAAGGGCCAGGCCTGGCACGGCACGGACCGGCAGGTCCGCGGCGCCGTGCTGGCCGTGCTGCGCGTCGCCGAGGCGCCGGTGGCCCGCGAACTGTTCGAGCGCGCCCCGGCGGACCTGGGCTTCGAACCCGCCGGCGTCGGCGTCCCGCTGGCGGCACTGCACCGGCTGAACGCTGCGCCGGAACAGCTGGAGCGCGCGGTCTCCGGCCTGCTCAGCGACGGGCTGGCGGAACTGCACCCCGCCGGGCTGCTGTTGCCGGGCTGAGCGGCCTGCCCGCTAGGGCTCCCCGAACCCGGCCGAGATCAGCCCGCGCAGGTAGTCCACCGCCTTGGCCGCGTCGGGGCCGCTGGCCTCAACGTGCAGCACGGTCCCTTGACCGGCGGCGAGCATCATCAGTTCGGTCATGGACTCCCCGTCCACCCCGTTGACGGTGACGTCGGCGTCCATGCCGGCCAGGGCGCCGGCGATTTTCGCGGCGGGGCGGGCGTGCATGCCGGCCTGGTTGATCAGTTCGAAGTCACCCTGGGCGTCCGGTGGCTGCTGGTGTTCGTGGCGGGGTGCGGGCGGGTGCGCCGGCGGCCGGTAGACCGCCTCCGCCGCTTCCTTCACCGTTTCGGCGTCGGCGCCGGTCTGCGCCGACACCGCCGCGGCCACGAGGCCCTCCACCAGGGGTGCGTCGGCGAGGTGGATGGCCCCGGGATCGGCGGCGAACTCCACCGCGGATTCAGCGGTCATCACGGCGGACCCCAGGTCCGTGAGCACCACGACGCCGCTGCTGCCGGCGGCCTGTTCCAGCGCCGCCATGACTTTTTCCAGGCTCGTGCCGATCCGGCCGTCGTCGGTCCCTCCCGCGGGGATGATCAGCACATCCGGTGCCATCTGCGCGGCGAGTTCGACGGCGCCGTCGGCGATCTTGGCGCTGTGCGAGACGACGACCAGCCCAACCGTCACCCGCCGGCCTCCGCAGCGGCCCGCAGGATCAGGGCGGTGGAAACAGCTCCCGGGTCGCGGTGCCCGATGCTGCGTTCCCCCAGGTAGCTGGCACGGCCCTTCCGGGCCAGCATCGGGTCGGTGGAAACGGCACCGGCCTCCGCCGCCCCGGCCGCCGCCGCCAGGACCTTGCGGACGTCGCCGTCTCCGGCCGCCGCTGCGGACGCCTCGACGGCGGGGGTCCAGGCATCCACCATGGTCTTGTCCCCGGATTCAGCCTTGCCCCGCGCCACGATGCCGTCCCGGGCCGCGGTCAGGGCGGCGGCGAGCGTGTCGGCGTCGATGTCGGCGGCCTCTCCCAGCGCGGTGGCCGCCCGCAGGAACGCGGTCCCGTACAGCGGACCCGCGGCCCCGCCCACCTTGGACATCAGGGTCATGGCGGTCAGCTTCAGCGCGGCGCCGGCCGTCTCCGGAGGCGCCTCCGCGAGCTTGTCCAGCACGGCCTTGAAGCCGCGGTCCATGTTCTCGCCGTGGTCCGAGTCCCCGATGGGCCGGTCCAGTTCGATCAGTTCAACCCGGTGCTCTGCCATGGCCTCGGCGGACAGAGTCAGCCAGCGCACCGCCCAGTCGACATCCAGCCCCACGGTCAGACGCCCCAGCGGAGAGCCGCCGTGTGCACGGGCGCGTCCCAGAGCGCGGTCATTTCATCGTCGAGCCGCAGCACCGTGAGGGAACAGCCCTGCATCTCCAGGGACGTGATGTAGTTCCCCACCAGCGAGCGCGCCACGCTGACGCCCTGTTCCTCCAGCCGCTGCACGGCGCGGCGGTAGACAATGTACAGCTCGCTTTGCGGGGTGCCGCCCATGCCGTTGACGAAGAGCAGGACCTTGTCTCCGGAGGCCAGGCCCAGGTCGCTGACGACGGGGTCCAGGAGCCGGTCGGTAATGCCGTCCGCGGGTTCCATCGGGATCTTGTGCCGGCCCGGCTCGCCGTGGATGCCGATCCCGATCTCGATCTCGTTTTCCTCGAGTTCGAAGCTGGGTACGCCCGCGTGCGGCACCGTGCAGGCGGTCAGGGCCACCCCCATGCTGCGGACGTTCTGGTTGACGCGGTCCCCGATCGCCGCGACGGCGTCGAGGCCGTCGCCGCGTTCGGCGGCGGCACCGGCGATCTTTTCGACCAGGACGGTGCCGCCCACGCCCCGGCGGCCGGCGGTGTACAGCGAGTCCTGGACGGCGACGTCGTCGTTGACCAGCACCGTGCGGACCTCCACCCCCTCGGCCTGGGCCAGTTCGGCCGCCGTCTCGAAGTTCAGGACGTCCCCGGTGTAGTTCTTCACGATGTGCACGACCCCGGCCCCGGAGTTCACCGCGAGCGTTGCCGGCAGGATCTGGTCCGGCGTGGGTGAGGTGAAGACGGCACCGGGTACGGCGGCGTCCAGCATGCCCATCCCGACGTAGCCGCCGTGGAGGGGTTCGTGGCCGCTGCCGCCGCCGGAGACCAGGCCCACCTTCCCCGCCACCGGCGCGTCCCGGCGGACGATGTATTTGGGGTCCGGGTGGACGGTCACGAGGTCCGCGTGGGCAAGCCCGAACCCCTCCACTGATTCGTCGACGACGGCGCGGGGATCATTGATGAGTTTCTTCATGGCTGCGCTCCTGGATGGTGTCCTGGCTGCTTGGTTAGACCCTACTACCGGCGTCCGGCCCGCGATAGGTTCCGGGATCCGGGGATGCCTTGGGGGTGAAGCCGGGCCAGGCCTCGGGGCCGAGCGTTTCCTGGCGGGGCAGCCTGCGGGCCGGCGGATCATCGCCGGCACCGGCTTGGCAGGCTTGGACCGGAGCAACGTCGACGGTCATTTGGAAAGCGGAAAAGTCTGGAAAGATCACGCGGTGCTGCACAGTCTGCCTCCGGACGACGGCGGCCCTCCCCATTGGGCCGGCATCAGTTTATCCACCAAGTAGATTTGGCGGAAGAGGCGAAAAGCGGTTGCTACAGGGTGCGGATCATGCGGGTGTTGCCGAGGGTGTTGGGCTTGACCCGGGCCAGGTCGAGGAACTCGGCGACGCCCTCGTCGTGGGAGCGGAGCAGTTCTGAGTAGACCACCGGGTCCACCGCAGTCTGGTCCGCCATCACGACGAAGCCGTGCCGTTTAAAGAACTCCACCTCGAAGGTGAGGCAGAAGACGCGGGAGACGCCCAGCGCCCGGGCATCCTCGAGCAGGTGTTCGACCAGCCTGTGCCCGACGCCCTTGCCGCGCCAGGCCTCGGAGGTGGCCAGGGTGCGCACCTCCGCCAGATCCTCCCACATCACGTGCAGCGCGCCGCAGCCGACCACCTCGCCGTCGGCCGATTCTGCGATCCGGAACTCCTGCAGGCTCTCGTAATAGGCGACGGTCTCCTTGGCCATCAGGATCCGCTGGTCGGCCAGCGGCGCCACCAGCGTCTTGATCACGGCGACGTCATCGGTACGGGCAGGGCGGATGCGGATCGTCTCGGTCACAGCCCCATCCTACGGCGCGGCCCGGCCCCCGCCGCCCGTCCCGGCGGCAGCCCCTGTGCCCAACTGACTAGCAGTTGGGGCCGTTCTGAGCCCGCAAAACGGCCTCAACTGCGAGTCAGTCGGGTAGCGGCGGGTGGCCTAGACTCCGAGCTCCGCCGGGACGGGGAGGTCTTCGTCCAGCAGGTGCCGGGCGAGGAAGTGCTCGACGACGCCGTACCAGACTTTGGCGTGCTGCGGCTGCAGGATCCAGTGGTTTTCGTCCGGGAAGTAGAGGAAGCGGTGGTCCGTTTCACCGTTCTCGCCGGCGGCCAGCCGGGACTTGGAGAGCAGTTCGTACCAGAGCCGCAGCCCCTCGCCGATGGGCACCCGGTAGTCCTTGTCGCCGTGGATGACCAGCATGGGGGTGCGGATGTTCTCCACGTGCAGGTGCGGGGAGTTTTCGGCCGCCATTTCCGCGGTCATCTCCTTGAGCCAGTACTGCGCCGAGTCCGTCGTGGGCCCGAACTGGTCCAGTGCCCAGAGGCTGGCGTGCGTGACGATCGCTTTGAACCGGTCGGTCTGGCCGGCCACCCAGTTGGCCATGTAGCCGCCGAAGGACCCGCCCATGGCTGCCGTCCGCGTTTCATCGATGTCGGCGCGGCGCACGACGGCGTCCGTGATCGCCATCAGGTCCGTGAAGGGAGCCTTGCCCCATTCTCCCCAGCCGCGCTGGATGTGTTCCTGGCCGTAGCCGGTGGACAGGGCCGGGTCCGGCAGGAGCACCGCGTAGCCGCGGGCCACCAGCAGCCAGGGGTTCCAGCGCCAGGTCCAGGCGTTCCAGGAGCCCAGTGGCCCGCCGTGGATCCAGAGCAGGAGCGGAGCGGGATTCTCCGCCGAGGCGCTCTCCGGCAGGGCCAGGTAAGCCGGCACCCGGTGTCCGGAGCCGGTGGTGGTTTCCACCCGTTCCAGCCTGCCGCGGTACTCGGGCCGTTCGGCCGGCGCGGGCAGCCGGGTCACCTCGCCGCTGGCGAGGTCGATCCGCACGGCTTCCGCCGGGAATTCGTAAGAGCTGCGGAGCGCGTAGGCGCTGCGCCCGTCCGGGGAGACGACGACGTCGGTGTAGGCGGCCGCGTCGGACGTCAGGCGGACCGGTTCGCCGGCCGGGTTGGTGCCGGCCGGGTTGGAGACAGCTGGGTTGGAGACATTGATCCGGAAGACCGGCGAGGCGCCGTCCTCGTCCGCGGTGACCAGCAGGGCGGATCCGTCCGGCAACCACGCCGCGGGGTGCGGCCAGCGGTCCCAGCCCTCCGCGAGCGGCGTCAGCGCGCCGTCGTGGGCCCCCACATCGAGCAGGTGCAGCCGGATCTCCGGGGCGTGCTCCGGGGTGGTGTCGGTTTCGCTCAGCACCGCCAGGGTCCGGCCGTCGGGGCTGACAGGGCCCGGGAAGTAGCTCATGCCGGCGGTGTCCAGCAGCACCCGGGTGGTTCCGGAGGCGACGTCGACCGCCACAAGCACGGTCCGTGAGTCGGCGTCCGCGAGCGGCCTGACGAAGCTGCTGTAGAGCGTTTTCCCGTCCGGGCTGACCACGACGTCCGCCTCGCGGAGGCCGTTTCCGGCGTCGGGGGTGAGGTTCCGGAGGGCGGCCGGCGGCGCGGCGTCGACCGTTCCAGGCCTGCCCGGCCCATCCCCTGGAGCGGCTTCCACCGCGAACAGCCGCGGCTGCCCGGGGCCCAGGTCCGCGTCCCAGTAGCGCACCGGGTATCCGGTGTGCAGGATGGCAGCCACCTTCTTGTCCTTGCGCGCCTTCCGGCGCGCTTCGTCGTCGCCCTCGCCGGTGGACCCTGCGAGCACTGGCGCCGTGACGAAGACGGCGTTGGCCTGGCGGGCGGCCAGGAGGCCGCTGATCCCGCCGGCGCGGGAGAGCGCCAGGCGGGCCTCGCCGCCGTCGGACGGCATCGCCCAGAGCGCCTTGACCGGGTCGGCGTCCGGTTGCTCCGGATCCGGCCGCTCGGAGGTGAAGAACAGCGTGCCGTCGGCAGTGAACACGGCCCCCGTCTCGCCCTTGGCGCTCCGGGTAAGGCGCCGGGCCGGCCGCGTTCCGGCGGGGTCAAGCTCCCACAGCGCACTGCGGTATTCGGTGTCCTTGTCGTCGAGGGTGGCCACCGTGGTGACGAGCCGCCGGCCGTCAGGGCTCATGGCCAGGCCGCTGATGCGAGGGATGGCGAGGTAGTGGTCCAGGTTGTGGAAGGGAGTCTGCGGGTGTTCGCCCGGAGCGGGCAGATCGGAAGAAGACATGACCCGATTCAACACCCGTTGTGCCGCGGATCACACCCGGTTCACTTAGAGTGAAACAACACTTTCAGACCAGCCGCGGGGCACCCCGCAGCCAATTGTCAGGCACGGTTGGCAGAATGGGGCCATGAAACCTGAACAGTTCCTCCCCCGTCGTTCACTTCTGCTCGGCGCCGGCGCGGTGGGCGGCGGCGCCCTGGCCCTCTCGGCCTGCGCCGCTCCGGCGCAGGAATCCGCCGCCCCCTCCGACGCCGCCGCCTCCTCCGTCCCGGCGGGCACGCCGGCGCGGGTCGGCAAGCTCAGCGACGTAAAGGTGGGCGGAACCGCTACCGGCAAGGTCAACGGCAAGGCGGTGGTGATCTTCCGCCCCGACGAGAAGACCGTGCTGGCCTACGACGCCGCGTGCACTCACGCCGGCTGTCCGGTGGCCCCGGCCGGCGGGGATTTCGAATGCCCGTGCCACGGTTCCTCCTTCAAGGGAACCGACGGCGGCGTGATTCAGGGCCCCGCCCGGCAGCCGCTGGCGAAGCTGACCGCCGCCGTCGACGGCGAATGGATCACCGTCAGCGCCTGATCCCCTTCCCTGACGGCCCCCGGTGAGAAGGCGCCTGGCAAGAAGACGCCCGTCAAAGGTCCGGCAACCAGAAGGCCCCGGCCGCCTCCCTTGCGGGAAGCAGCCGGGGCCTTTAGCGGACTCGGGCCGGATGGCGCCGACTCAGTGGGTCGGTGCGATCTCCGGGATGCGCGGCTTGGCGTTGCCCGCAAAGGTGAACTTCGCCTCGTCGCCTTCGCCCTCGACATCCACCACCACGATGTCGCCGGAGTGCAGCTCGCCGAAGAGGATCTTCTCGGAAAGCTGGTCCTCGATCTCGCGCTGGATGGTCCGGCGCAGCGGCCGGGCGCCCATGGCGGGATCGTAGCCGCGGGTGGCCAGCAGAACCTTGGCCGCGGGCGTGAGCTCGATGCCCATGTCCTTGTCCTTGAGGCGCTTCTCC
>DASSXE010000338.1:0-12529 GCA_035704125.1 Arthrobacter sp. | reverse complement strand
GTCTCGGCGTGCAGGATGCCGGCGAAGAGGTTGGAGTAGCCCTGGCGCTTGACCGGGCTGACCAGGTCGATTTCGGCCAGCTTGGGAATCAGGTCCATCGGGAACTCCGCGCGGTTCCAGCAGTCCACCGCGATGGGCTTGACCTCACGGGCCAGGAACTCCCGGACCTCGGCCAGCCGGTCGCGCTCCTTGCCGCTGAGCAGCTGCTCGAAGGCGAAGAAATCGCCGTCGGCGTACGGGAGGTTATTGAAGTCGATTTCAGCCTTGGGCATGTTGTTCCTTCACTCGTGATCAGCAGCGACCAGAAGGGCGCGGTCGACGCGCCATCGGTATGTTACTCATGAGTAACATACCGTGCCGTACGGGCTGCCGCAAGTGACGCAGCACACTCACGGAGTGAGGGCGGGCCTCGGAACCGCTGGGAAAGTGGCGGCAACGACAAAGGGCCGCAGCCGGCGTCGAAACGTCCGGCCGCGGCCCTCACGGTCGCAGTCTGACCGGGCCCCCACGAACGGGGCCGGTGCAAGGGTAGGGCTACTCGGACTTGAACCGAGGACCTTAGGATTATGAGTCCCGCGCTCTAACCAGCTGAGCTATAGCCCCATGTCCCCGAACATCCGGGCCGCGGGCGGCTGCCGGTCGTCAGGGCAAAAACACTCTAGCAATAGTAGTCGCCCGGCCGGGGCCCGAGACCCGCCCTTGGCCCGAGACCTGCCCCGGGCCGGAGACGGGCTAGACGACCAGGTCGTCGTAGCTGGCGCCGCGGTAGATGTCCTCGAAAGTCTGCAGGGTCCGCTCGATGCTGTGGCTTTCCACCATGCTGCGGCTGACCTTGCCCATGGCGGTGCGCTCATCGGCCGGCAGCGAGAGGATCCGTTCGATCTTGGCCGCCAGGTCGTCGCTGTCGTTCGGCGTGAAGAGGAAGCCGTTCTCGCCGTCGCGCACCAGGTGCGGCAGCGCCATGGCGTCGGCCAAGACCACCGGCGTGGACGCGGACATCGCTTCGAGGGTGACCAGGGACTGCAGTTCCGCCGTGCCGGGCATGCAGAACAGGTCCGCCCCGAGGTAGGCGCGGCGGAGTTCTTCGTCGCTGGCCAGGCCCAGGAACTTCACCCGGTTCTCCAGGCCCAGGCGCTTGACCTGCGCTTCCAGCGCCGGCCGCACCTCGCCGCCGCCGACGACCTCCAGGTGAACGTCCAGCGCGGACGGAGTCTTGGCGACGGCGTCGATCAGCACGTCGATGTGCTTTTCCTCGGCGAGGCGGCCGACGAAGAGCACGGTGGGGCTGGAGTGTACGGGGACGTCCTCGCCGGCCTTCAGCTCGTAGGCGGCGGCGTCGATGCCGTTGGAGAGCGGGAGCACCTTGCGCAGGAAGGCGTGCTCATGCATTGCCTTCGCGGCCAGCGGCGTCGGCGTGGTGACGACGTCCGCCTGTCCCATGACCTTGCCCATGTCCCGCCAGGAAACCCGGCCCACGATGTCCTTGAACCACTGGGGGAAGGGCAGGAACGGGTTGAGGTTCTCCGGCATGAAGTGGTTGGTCGCCACGATCCTGATGCCGCGCCGCACCGCCTCGTAGAGGACGTGTTCGCCGATCATGTAGTGGCTCTGGATGTGCACGACGTCGGGCTTGACGCGGTCGAACAGCAGCGAGATTTCCTTCTTGATTTCCCAGGGGAAGGTGATCCTGAAGTACTCGTGCGTCGGGACCGAGTGCGAGCGGACGCGGTGCACGGTGGCCTCGTCCCGGAACTCGCTGAAGCTCTTGCCCTTGCTGGGCCGGCAGGCCAGGACATGGACTTCGTGCCCGCGCCCGGTCATGCCCTTGGCCAGCCGGTAGCCGAACTGGGCGGCGCCGTTGACGTCCGGCGGGTACGTTTCCGCCGCGATCAGGATCGTCAGCTTCTTGCCGGGTTGGTCATTCTGGGGCATGGTCACGGGGATGGCTCCTGGTGGTCACGGTACGTTATGCGGGCGGTGGCGGCCGGCTGGCCGCCACCGCAGGCGCGGCCAGCCGACACCTTAAGTCTGTGGCGTCCCTAGGGCCGCCGCGCCGCGGCCTTCCGCGCGTCCTTCTTGCGCTTGGTGACCTCGGGGTGGTGCCTGGAAAGGGCGATGACTCCCACGATAGCAAGCGATGCGGCCGCGCCCATGGCTATCGCCGTCACGGCGTGGACGTCGGGGCGAAGTTCGCCAAGGATCAGCACGCCGATCGCGATGCCGATCATGGGGTCGATGACGGTCAGCCCGGCGATCACCAGATCGGGAGGACCGCCGGAGTAGGCACTCTGGACAAACCAGGAACCCAGGCCGCCGGCGGCCAGGATCGCCAGCAGCGTGTACCACTGCACGTTGAGCAGGAACAGCCCGTTGGGGTCCAGCAGGTGCCGGCCGATGATCCGGGTCAGGACGGCGACGAAACCGAACAGCACGCCGGCGCCGATGATGTAGACGAAGGCGCTCATCCGGTGTTTGAAAAGCAGCGCCAGGGTTCCGAAGATACCCACGGCCAGGCCCAGCAACAGCACGATCGTCAGCTCGTCGGCGCCGCTGACGTGGTGGTTTTCCTGCGTGACGGTCACGGCCAGCACCACGAACAGGGCAGATCCGGTGACGCAGGAGCTGATCGCCACCACCGTGGCCCGGTTCATGCTCAAGCCCTGGTCCTTGGCGTTGATGATCGTGGTGATGACCAGCGCGATCGCACCGATCGGCTGCACCACGGTCAGGGGTGCCGACACCAGGGCGATGGCGTTCATCGCCGTCCCGACGCAGAGCAGCAGCAGCCCGAAGACCCAGCGCCGGTTGCGCACCAGCCGCAGCAGGCCGTGCGAGCTGAGGGCAAGGCCGCCCGTGTCGGCCTTGACCGCGCTCCCCTGCCGCTGGGCACCGAAGGCGAGGAAAAAGGCGCCGGCCACCGCCAGCAGCACCGCCAGCCAGATCATCGGCGGGCACCGCCGTCGTCGGTGGAAGGTCCCTGCTGGTTCACGGCGTTACTGCTTTCTGCGTCAGGCCTCAGTCCGCGGCCCTTGCGGATGATGGCCCAGAAGTAGTTGTAGGCGGCGATCCAGTGACCCACCAGGCCCAGCCCCAGGCAGATCCAGGCCGCCACGAAGTATCCGTCGGTGCCGGGCACCGGCAGCTTGGAGAGCACCAGCAGCGGGGTGCCGAGCAGCAGCAGGGCGGTCCGGATCTTTCCGATGCGGCTGACCGGCAGGTCCGGGTGGCTGTGGAAGTAGTAGAGCGAGATGCCCATCAGGATCATGTCGGGGACGAGGAGGGCGGTGAGGTACCACCACTCGACGACGCCGGCGATCACCAGGGTGACGGCGACGGCGATGAGCGAAAGCCGGTCCGCGATCGGGTCCATGATCCGGCCCAGATTGGACATCTGGTTGAAGCGGCGGGCGATGTACCCGTCCACCCAGTCGGTGCTGCCCATCACGGCGAGGACGATCGCGGCGGCCCCGTATTCCTGCTTGGCCAGGACCAGCCAGATGAAGAGCGGAACGCCGAGGAACCGGATGACCGTCAGCAGGTTGGGGAGGGTGAAGACCATGTCCGAGTGGCTCTGGGGCTGCCCGGGCCGCGTGCCAGCGCCGATGAACCTCATTCGGTCCCCCTTTCCGCTGCCGGCGGCCGTTCAGTGTCGGAGTTCAGGATGTGGTTAGCCTTTGAGCAGCCGGCGCAGCAGCACAATCAGGGTCGCGGTGGAGGCGGCGAGGGCGGCGAGCGGCTTCCACCGCTTGGCCAGTTCGGCCGCCGGGGCGCTGCCCGTGGAGGCGGTTGCGGGCGTGCCGGCAGGGGCCGCAGGGGTGCGGAACGCGGCGATCCGGTCGTCCACGAGGTCCTTGCCCTCTTCGAGCCGGTGCTGGCTGGCGGCGAGGAGGATCTGTGCCTGGGCCTTGAGATCGAGCTCCTCGCCGAGTTCGTCACGGACACCGGTGAGGTGGCGGCGGCGCTGGTCGAGGCGGCGGCGCAACTCGCCCTCGGTGGGCGCCGGGCCGAGGTCCGGCTGTTCGGCGGCCTTCTTGGCTTCCTTCCCGGCCTTTGCCCGGGCGGCGGCTTCTTCCTTCGCAGCCTTGGCGGCCTTAGCCTGCGGCGTCGAGGGATCCAGCACGGCGGCGTCGAAGGACGAGCCCTCCTTGGCGATGCCGAGGTCGTACTTGAGGCCTCGGATGGTTTCCTCCGGGAGCAGCGGCATGGCCTTCTTGAAGCGGCCGAAACCGATCAGGCCCACGATCAGGGCAATGATCAGGAACACGGCACAGACTAACAGCGCGGCGAGCCAGGCCGGCATGATCGTGGCGAGGCCCATGATGGCGGCCACCACCAGTCCGATGACCAGGAGCAGGACAAAGACCAGTGCGACGGCGAAGAAGGCGGCGGCGACGCCCAGCTGGATGCCCTTGCGCTTTAGCTCGGCCTTGGCGAAGGCGATCTCGTCGTTGAGCTGCCGCGGCGCGAGCTTGAAGATCAGTTTCAAGGTCTTGGGCAGCGCGGAAATGCGCAGCCCCCCGCCGGTCCTGCCGGTGTGCCGTCCGCTCATCGGTTCCGCCTAACTGGTTCCATCTGTGATTCCGCTTCCGCTGAAATTCCCGGGCCTGTGCGGCTGATTGAACGCCCAGGTGTCAAAACTATCATTCAGGGCGCCGCGGTCGGCCAGCGGGCGCACCACCGCGGCCGCGCGTGGCGGCCGGGAGCATCTCCCGGCAGCTTGCGGCCCGGGCCTAGGATTGACCTCTGTGCACACACCCAGCAATCCCGGTGATTCCCTGACCCGCCGTCGTAAGTTCCTCTACATCCTGATGCTCGGCGCCCTGACCGCGCTGGGGCCCTTCACGGTGGACCTCTATCTCCCGGCCTTTCCGGCACTCGAGGCCAGCCTGGGCGTGACGGAGGCCGCGGTGCAGCTGACCCTCACCGGCACCACGGTGGGCTTTGCCCTGGGCCAGCTGGTGGTGGGCCCGCTGAGCGACCGTTTCGGGCGCCGGACTCCCCTGATCCTGGCCACGGCGCTGCATATCGGCGCCTCGCTCGGCGCCGCGTCGGCCACGGACATCGGCACCCTTGGCCTGTTCCGGGTGCTGATGGGCGTCGGAGCGGCCGGCGGAGGTGTGGTGGCCATGGCGATGGTCCGCGACTTGTTCAGCGGCTACGCGATGGTCCGGATGTTTTCCCGGATGGCGCTGGTCAACGGGCTGGCCCCGATCCTGGCCCCGGTGATCGGCTCGCAGCTGCTGCTGCTGACCCCGTGGCCGGGCATCTTCCTCTTCCTGGCCGGTTACGGCACCTGCGTGATCATCGCGGCCCTGTTCGTGGTGCGCGAGACGCTTCCGCGGGAACTGCGCGGCGCCACCGGGCTCACGATGCGCCAGCGCTACCGGGTCCTCTTCGCGGACCGCATCTTCGTCGGCATGCTGCTGCTGGGCGGCATGAACTTCGGCGGCCTGTTCACCTACCTCTCGGCCTCCCCGTTCCTCTTCCAGGACGTGTACGGCTTCTCGGCGCAGCAGTACGGGCTGCTGTTCGGGATCAATTCCCTCGGCATTGTCGCCGGCGTCCAGACCAGCTCACGGCTGATCAAGCGGGTGCCGCCGCAGTGGATCATCGCCTTCTCCACGGCGTGGATGTTCTCCATGGCAATGCTGATTGTGATCCTGGACCGGCTGGGCTTCGGCCTGTGGGGCGTCATGGTGCCGCTTTGGTTCTACATCCTGGGGGCCGGCTTCACCTTCCCCTGCGTCCAGGTCCTGGCACTGGCCAACCACGGCGCCCAGGCGGGCACCGCGGCGTCCCTGCTCGGGGCGGCGACGTTCCTGATGGCCGGCATCATCTCCCCGGTGGTCGGCTGGCTGGGCGTCGGGTCCGCGACCCCGATGGGCGCCGTGCAGGCCGGCTGCATCCTGCTGGCCGCGGCCGCGCTCTGGCTCGTGGTGCGGCCCCGGACCGTGCCCTCGATCCACTAACCGCGCAGCCCGGTGCGATACTGCCGGCACAGGGCCGCTGAGCACTGTTCCCGGCCCACGGCGGGCGATAAGGTTGAGGTGTGCCCGAACGGCAGGACCTCCCTCCCCTCCCGGCCACGTGGCAGCGGTGCGACGACGGTATTCTGCCTCTGTGGTGGGAGCGGCTGTGTTCCCAGACCAGCCCGCAGTCGGCGGCCCTGTACGCAGCCGGGCTCTTCACCGAGGACCGGCGGCGGCCGATAGCGCAGTGGTACAACCCCACCTACGACTCGGCGCTGCTGGTCGCCCCCGAGACGTCGCCGGAGTGGCCGGTGCAGCGTTTCGGCATCTTCTACGCTCCCCCGCGTGGCGGCTTCACCAGGGTCCACTCCGGCGCCCACGAATGGCACCCACGGGAACCCCGGCAATCCCCGACGGCGGCCGAGGCTTTCCGTGCGGCCGTGGCCGAGGCGGAACGGTTCCTGCAGGTGGAGATGTTCTTCGTCTGAACCTGACAACAGGCAAGAAAAAAGGTCCCGCGGCTGGCTGTTCGCCGGCCGCGGGACCTGTCTGCTCCTCCTGCTGGACTTGAACCAGCAACCCTTCGATTAACAGTCGAATGCTCTGCCAATTGAGCTAAGGAGGAATGAAGCAGGTATGACATTAGCAAAGGTTTTACCGCGACGGAAATCGGCGGCCGCAACGGTCCCCCGGCCGCCGAAGCACCGGCGGAAATACCCCTCCCCGGTATACAAAAAGTCCCCGCTCCGGCGGACCGGAACGGGGACTGTGCGCTCCTCCTGCTGGACTTGAACCAGCAACCCTTCGATTAACAGTCGAATGCTCTGCCAATTGAGCTAAGGAGGAATGAAGCGGGTACTAGCCTAGCAAACCCGGGGCCGGGAAGCGAAATCGGCCGCTCTCCCGCGGGCGGCGTGACCCCGTTCCGGAATGCCCGGGCTTAGGAGTCCGCGCGGAGCGACCGGCGCTGCATCTCGAGTTCCATCAGTTCGCGGTTCAGCCGCTGGAACTCCTCCGGATTGGCGGCCGAGTCGAGGCGCTGCAGCTGCCCCATCTTGTCGGCCTTGACCCGGGTGATCTGCAGTTCGAAGAGCCGGGCCAGGATGTCGCGGCAGTAGCGCTGCACGGCCTCGGCCGTACTTGCGGGCAAGGGGACGACGGCGAGTTCGGACACCAGCGGCCGGAGCGGCTCGGGAACTTCCTGCAGGAGCTCCGCGACCCAGCGGGCGGGATCCGCGGTGGAACCCAGGCCCGTGGCGCGGATGGCCTCGTGGATGGCGAGGTAGGCCGGGGTGGAAAAGCGCGCCTCGGCGAAGCGTTCCCAGGTTGCCCCCTCCAGGATGGCGGGTTCCTGCAGCACCACCTCGAGGGCCTGGCGTTCCATGGCGGCGACCGGGTCGCGGGGGTCGGGCCGGTTGAACGCGGGCAGCGTGGCCGACTCCGGCAGCGGCGCCACGCCCGGGCCGCCCATCCGGCCGGGGTTCTGGCCCTGGTTTTGGTAGCCGCCCTGGCCGTGGCCCTGATACCCGTTCTGCTGGGCGCCCTGGCCGTAGCCGTTGGCCTGCCCCGGGGCACCGTGTCCCCCGGAGGTGCCCTGGGACGAGCGTTTCATGGCCGCGCCAACGGCCCGGCTCACGTCCTCCACCGGCATCCCCAGCCAGCCGGCGAGTTCGCGGGCGTAGGCCGGCCGCATGCCGGCGTCGCGGATCTGCGCCACCACCGGGGCGGATTCGCGCAGCGCCGAAATCCGGCCCTCCACGGTGTCCAGGTTGTGGCGCCGCAGGGTGGCCCGGATGGCGAACTCGAAAAGCGGCCGCCGGGTGCCGATCAGGTCGCGGACCGCGGCGTCGCCCTTGGCCTGGCGCAGCTCGCACGGGTCGGCGCCGCCGGGCTCCACGGCCACGTAGGTCTGGGCGACGAAGCGCTGGTCCTCCTCGAAGGCGCGCAGCGCCGCCTTCTGGCCGGCGGCGTCGCCGTCGAAGGTGAAGATGACCTCACCGCCGCTGCCGTCGTCGGAGAGCAGCCGGCGGGCGACCTTGATGTGTTCGGTGCCGAACGCCGTGCCGCAGGTGGCGACCGCCGTCGCCACCCCGGCGAGGTGGCACGCCATAACGTCGGTGTAGCCCTCGACGACGACGAGCTGGCGCTCCTTGGCGATGGTCCGCTTGGCCAGGTCGATGCCGTAGAGGACCTGTGACTTCTTGTACAGCGCCGTTTCCGGGGTGTTCAGGTATTTCGGGCCCTGGTCGTCCTCGTAGAGCTTGCGCGCGCCGAAGCCGATGGTGTCGCCGGCGATGTCGCGGATGGGCCAGATCAGCCGGCCGCGGAACCGGTCGTAGATGCCCCGGCCGCCTTCGGAGAACATGCCCGTGAGTTTCAGTTCCGCATCCGTATAGCCCCGGCCGCGCAGGTGCTTGAGCAGTGAGTCCCAGCCCTGCGGGGCGTACCCGACGCCGAACAGTTCGGCGGCGGCACGGTCGAAGCCGCGGCCGTAGAGGAAGTTCCGGCCCTCGGCGGCGCCCTCGGTCAGCAACTGGGCGCGGAAGAATTCATCCGCGATCTTATGCGCGTCCAGCAGGCGCTGGCGGCGGCCGATTTCTTCCCGGTTGGGTCCGCTGCCGCCGTCCTCGTAGCGCAGCTCGAAGCCGATCCGGGCGGCGAGCTTCTCCACGGCCTCGTGGAACGTGGTGTGGTCCAGCTTTTGCACGAACGAGATGACGTCGCCGTCCTCGCCGCAGCCAAAGCAGTGGTAGCGGCCCACCTGCGGCCGGACCGTGAAGGAGGGCGATCGCTCGTCGTGGAACGGGCAGAGGCCCTTGTAGGAGCCCAGCCCGGCACCCTTGAGGGTCACGTAGCCGTCGACAACTTCCTTGATGTCGGTGCGCTGGCGTACCTCGTCGATATCTTCACGTTTGATCAGGCCAGCCACAAAACCATCCTAGTCACTCCCCCTGTCACCACAGTGACGGTAGGCTGCCGACGAGCCGCTCGTACATGGCCAATGCCGAGCCGTCGGTCAGTGAGGCGACCTGGTCGATCACCACGCGCAGCCGGGCGCCGTCGTCCGCCGCGTCCCGCCAGTCAGCGGCGAACATCGGTTCCAGGTGCCGGTCGCCGGTGGCGTTGAGCGCCGTCACAAGGGCGTGCAGGACCTCCCGCTGGCGTTCGTAGATGGGTTGCCGGTGTTCGGTGGTCATCACGAAGGTAGTGGCCAGGCCCTTCATGACGGCGATCTCCATCACCGTTTCGTCCGGGACGATCAGTTCGGCGTTGTAGCGGGTGAGGTTCTCCGGGCCGTAGACGGTACGGGTGGTCTCCAGGGCGCTCTGGCAGAACCGGCCGATCAGCTGGCTGGTCATGTCCTTGAGGGCCGCCATCGACTTGCGGCTGCCGTCGGCTTCCCGGACCCAGACGCTGGTGGCCTCCAGCCGGGCCAGGGCGGCGTCGATCGCTGCGGGGTCGTTGTGCGGCAGGTACCACTGCTTGGCGTAACCGACCACGCGGGCCCGGTGGTCGGGGTTGTCCATCCAGCGCAGCTGGAAGTGGCCCGCGACGATGGCGTCCTCGACGTCGTGGACCGAGTAGGAGATGTCGTCGGCGAGGTCCATGACCTGGGCTTCGAGGCAGGAACGGCGTTCGGGGGCGCCCTCGCGGATCCAGTCGAAGATGGGAAGGTCGTCCTCGTAGGCGCCGAACTTGCTGGTGCGCTGGCCGTGGATTACCGGGGCATTCTCCGCGGACCACGGGTATTTCGCGGCGGCGTCCAGGCTGGCCCGGGTCAGGTTCAGCCCGGCGGGGCGGCCGTCGGGGGCAAGGACCTTGGGCTCGAGGCGGGTCAGCAGCCGCAGGGTCTGGGCGTTGCCTTCGAAGCCGCCGATCGCGTGGGCCACCTCGTTCAGCGCCGACTCGCCGTTGTGGCCGAAGGGCGGGTGGCCCAGGTCATGGCTGAGGCAGGCGGTGTCCACGACGTCGGGATCGCAGCCCAGGGCCCGGCCCAGTTCGCGTCCCACCTGTGCGACCTCAAGGCTGTGGGTGAGCCGGGTCCGGACGAAGTCATCGGTGTCCGGGGCGACGACCTGGGTCTTGGCCCCGAGCCGGCGCAGGGCGGACGAGTGCAGCACCCGGGCGCGGTCCCGTTCGAAGTCGGAGCGGTAGGTGCTCTTGGGTGGTTCCTCGACCCAGCGGGCGCAGTCACGGTCCACGTAGCCGTCCAGCACCGGGGCGGTGGTCCTGGTTTCAGCCACCGGAGACGTCCAGTTCGGCGAAGGAGATGTCCCGTGACTGATCCGCGTCGAGGCTGCGGTTGAGCAGCCAGTCCTTGGGCAGTGCGGGCTTCTTGGGCGAACCGGCCCGGCCGCGGGGGCCCTCGGCGTCGACCCCCGGGTAAGGCGAATCGAGGTCCAGTTCGTCGAGGGTGCCGCGGAGCACCTCGAGGCTGGTCACGAGGGCCAGCCGGTTCCGCAGTTCGCTGCCCACCACGTAGCCCTTCAAGTACCAGGCCATGTGCTTGCGGATTTCCCGCAGCGCCTTGCCCTCGTCGCCGAAGGTCTCGACCATGAGTTCGGCGTGGCGGTAGATGCTTTCCGCCACCTGGCGCAGCGCCGGCTTGTGCCGGACGTCGCTGCCCTCGAACGCGGCCATCAGGTCGCCGAACAGCCAGGGCCGGCCCTGGCAGCCGCGGCCCACCACGACGCCGTCGACGCCGGTTTCGCGGACCATCCGCACCGCGTCTTCGGCGGACCAGATGTCTCCGTTGCCCAGGACCGGGATGTCCGGGAGGGCTTCGCGCAGCCGCGCGATGGCGGACCAGTCGGCCTGGCCGGAGTAGAACTGCGCGGCGGTGCGGCCGTGCAGGGCGACGGCGGCCACGCCGGAATCACGCGCGATCCGGCCGGCGTCCAGGTAGGTCAGGTGGTCGTCGTCGATGCCTTTGCGCATCTTGATGGTGAGCGGGACGTTGCCCTTGGAGGCTTCCTTGACGGCGGTCTGCACGATCGAGGTGAAGAGATCGATCTTCCAGGGCAGCGCCGAGCCGCCACCGCGGCGCGTCACCTTGGGCACGGGGCAGCCGAAGTTGAGGTCGATGTGGTCCGCGCGGTCCTCTTCCACCAGCATCCGGACGGCCTGGCCGACGGTCACCGGGTCCACCCCGTAGAGCTGGACGGAGCGCACCTTTTCGTCCTCATCGTGCGAGATGATGCGCAGGGATTCCGGCGTCCGCTCCACCAACGCCCGGGACGTGACCATCTCCGCGACGTACAGTCCGCCGCCGTATTCTCGGCAAAGCCGGCGGAAAGCGGAGTTGGTGATACCCGCCATCGGGGCCAGGACCACGGGGGTATCCACCGTGATGGGGCCCAGCTTCAGGGGCGGGAGTTCCAGCTTGGGGGCGGGAGGGGTAGCTACAACAGTCACCCGACCATTGTCTCAAAGCCGGGCAAATCGACGCCGCCCCCGCGGCGCTATGTGGAAACCGGGGCCGCACGGCGCCCGCGCCGCTTCTCCGGCTCGTCGTCGGATCCGTGCCCGGGGACCGCCACCTCGTGCCCCTGTGCATTGACCTCAGGGTGCGTGCGGCCGGGCTGCGGTGCCGGATGGCTGCCGGCGTCGCGGCCCTTGAGGCCGGTGGCCTTCACGACGAGCACGGCAATCAGGGTGGTGACCGGAATGGCCAGGACCAGCCCGATCGAACCGACGAGCGTGCGGATGACCTCCTCGGAGAGTTCGGCGCTGGTGAGCGCGTCGCCGAGGGGACGTTCGTAGAGCATCACGATGATCAGCACCGGAAGCGCCGCCCCGGCGTAGGCGAACGCGATGGTGTAGACCGTTGACGCGATGTGGTCCCGGCCGATCCGCATGGCAGAGGCGAACAGTTTCCGGGCCGACGTTCCCGGGGCCAGCTCCCAGAGTTCCCACACCGCGGAGGACTGGGTGATGGTGACGTCGTTGAGCACGCCCAGCCCGGAGATGATCAGCCCGCAGAGGATGATCCCGGAGATGGAGATGTGGTCGGAGACGTTGGCCAGCGTGGCGGCGTCGTGGTTCCCGACGCCGGCGAGGTTCGCCGCATCGGTGGCCCAGGCCGCGAGCGCGGCGGTGATCCCCAGTCCGAACATCGTGCCCAGCAGCGCCGTCGAGGTCCTCGCGGTGAAGCCGTGGGCGAAGTACAGAACGCCGATCATGATCACCGTCGAGCCGACGAGCGCCAGCAGCAGCGGCGGCTTGCCCTCCACCAGCCCGGGCAGCAGGAACGCCACCAGCACGGCATACGCACCGACAAGGCCGATCAACGCGCGCAGTCCGCGCCAGCGGGCCACGGCGATGACGACGACGGCGTAAAGGATGGCCAGCAGGACGATCGGCAGCGTGCGGACGAAGTCGACGAACACGTACGCGGGTGAACCGCCGGCCGCGGCCCCCTGGACCTTGGAGAGGTTCAGGTAGCGGATGTTGTCACCGACCTTGACGCCGTGGGATTTCGCGACGTCGGGGTTGATCACCACCTTGACCGGGTTGCCGCCCAGGTCAGGTTCGGTATACGCGAACGTGCACTGCGAGCC
>DASSXE010000353.1:0-11982 GCA_035704125.1 Arthrobacter sp. | reverse complement strand
CGAACTTTCACGGCCTGGTCAATCCCGCCGGGACCGGCTTGGTCTGTCAGGAGTACTTCGGAAGGACCCCGCCCCCAGGATGGGTCACTCCCGTTCCGTTACCAACCCGTAACAAACCCCGCCCTCCACCCATGCCCCACCTGCACCTACAGAAACTCCGCCCGGTGGACGGGAAGAGCCCGGCAGCCGGGCCCTTCTGCACTATTGACAGAAGGCTCCGGTGTCTATCCTGATCCTCGTGACCGCGGCCCGCCGTGGTCTGCAGGCCGCCGGCACGTCCCGGGAAGCCTTCCCGCCCCGTCGGCCCGTCTCACTGAGGAGGCGTCGATGTCCATTCCTGATCTGCCAACGCGGGGCCCGGCCCGCCCGGCCCCCTATGTGGTGTCCGGCATCCTGCTGCTGATCGCGATCGTGGTTCCGCTGTTCGTGCCCGCGTACTCGTTCGACAACCCGCGCCTGGGTGGCATTCCGTACTTCTACTGGTACCAGATGGCTTGGATTCCGGTGACCGCGGCCCTGGTGGGCATTTCCTACACCCTGGTGACCCGGGAGGACCGCCGCCGGCGCGAATCCGTCCGCCGGACCGACCCGACGGAGCAGCCGTGAATGCGGCGGCAGTGCAGGGTTTAATGGACGGCGGTGTGCCGGCGGCGGTGCCCGACCGGCCCGTGAACGGCGTCGCCCTTACCATCGTGATCGTCCTCTTCCTCGTGGTGGCGGTGCTGGGATTCTTCGCCGCGCGCTGGCGCCGCCCGGATACCTCCGGGTTGCACAGCCTGGACGAGTGGGGCCTCGGCGGCCGGGGCTTCGGGACCTGGGTGACCTGGTTCCTGCTCGGCGGCGACCTCTACACGGCTTACACCTTCGTCGCCGTGCCGGCCGCGATGTGGGCTACCGGTGCCGTCAGCGGGTTCTTCGCGGTGCCCTACACGATCGTGCTGTATCCCATCGTGTTCCTGCTGATGAGCAGGCTCTGGTCCGTCTCGCACCGGCACGGCTTCGTGACGCCCGCGGACTTCGTGGGCGGACGCTACGGCAGCAGGCCGCTGACCCTGGCCGTCGCCGTGACCGGCATCGTCGCCACGATGCCCTACATCGCCCTGCAGCTGGTGGGCATCAAGGCGGTCCTCACGGTGCTGGGGCTCGGCAGCGCCGGGAACGTGCTGCTCACCGACCTGCCCCTGATCATCGCGTTCGTGGTCCTGGCCGCGTACACCTACACCTCCGGCCTGCGCGCCCCGGCCCTGATCGCCGTCGTCAAGGACCTGCTGATCTACCTGGCGGTGATCGTCGCGGTCATCTACCTGCCGATCAAGTTCGGCGGCTGGGGCTCCATCTTCGACGCCGCGGACGCGAAGCTGGGGGCGGTCAACCCGGCCACCGGGAAACCGGCCGGCGTCTTCATCCCGGGTGCGGCGAGCTACTCGGCGTACTGGACGCTGGCGCTGGGCTCGGCCCTGGCCCTGTTCATGTATCCGCATTCGATCACCGGCGTTCTGGCGACCAAGAGCCGGAACACCATCCGCCGGAACGCTGCGGTGCTGCCGCTGTACTCGCTGATGCTGGGATTCCTGGCGCTGCTCGGGTACGCGGCGATCTACGCCGGCACCAAACCCGTCGACCTGAACGGCGCCATCAACCCGCAGCTGGTGGTGCCGCAGCTCTTCCTGGATCATTTCCCGGCCTGGTTTGCCGGCATTGCCCTCGCCGCCATCGCCATCGGCGCGCTGGTCCCCGCGGCCATCATGTCGATCGCCGCGGCGAACCTGTTCACCCGGAACATCTATCGGGACCTGATCCGGCCGGACGCCACCCCGCGGCAGGAAGCGAAGGTGTCCAAGATTGCGTCGCTGGTGGTCAAGTTCGGTGCCCTGATCTTCGTCATCGCCATGGACCAGTCGGCCGCGATCAACATGCAGCTCCTCGGCGGCATCTGGATCCTGCAGACGTTCCCGGCGATCGTCGCAGGGCTGTACACGCGCTGGTTCCACCGCTGGGCCCTGTTCGTCGGCTGGGCCGCAGGCATCACGTATGGCACGGTCGCGGCGTACAACGTGGTCAACCCGGTGACCAAGGCCCACTTCGGCGGGTCTATCGCGGCCATACCGGGGACCGACGTGCAGGTCTACATCGCCGTCGTCGCGTTCGCCATCAACCTGGTGGTCGCGGCGGTCCTCACCGTGATCTTCCGCGCCGCCAAGGTGTCCGAGGGCGCGGACATCACCCGCGTCTCGGACTACGGCGCGGACGAAGACGACCCGAAGGTCGCCCGGCTCCAGCGCGAACATCCACTCGCGGAACCCGGAGGCCCCACGTACTGACGAGGGGGGAGTAGCCTAGGGCGCATGCAGATGCGCCTTGAGGTAATCCAGGTCCCGGTCGCCGACGTCGACGCGGCCATGTCCTTCTACACCGGGCGGCTGGGTTTCCGGCTGGACCACGACGTGGAGCACATCCCGGGGATGCGGGTGGTGCAGCTGACCCCGCCGGGGTCCGGCACCTCCATCGTCATTGGGACGGGCATGACGGCGATGACCCCCGGAAGCCTGGACGGCCTGCAGCTGGTAACCCCGGACATGGCGGCAACCCGCAACGAGCTCCTGCGCCGCGGGGCGGACGTCAGCGAGGTCCAGGACATGGGCGGGGTCCTGTTCGCGTTCTTCAGCGACCCGGACGGCAACCGCTGGGTACTGCAGGAATCGACCGTGGCCCGGCACTAGCGCAGCACAACCTGAAGCGGCCGGCGCCGGGAACCCGGTGCCGGCCGCTTCAGTCGGTGGCGATATGTGGTGCCGCAGGGCTCAGGCGCGGAGGATCGCGTTCATCCGCGCCGTGTCCTGCCGGACGCGGGACCGGCCCAGGAACACGACGGCGCCCGCGGCCGCGGCCGCTCCGAGCAGCAGGGGCAGCACCCACGGGATCCAGGTCAGGCCCGGCTGGTAACCGAGGCCGGCGGCCTGGAAGACGATCCAACTCAGCATGCCGACCATCAGGGCGACCCCGGCGGGAACGGCGATGCCGTACTTGGCGTGCCGCTTGTCGTTGGCCCAGATAACGAATCCGGCCGCCACGGCCACCAGGGCCACCACAATCAGGGACAGCACCGGAGTCCTTAGAGGGCGCCGAAGCCGACGCGGCGGACCTCTTCGGCGCCGATTTCCACGTAGCCCAGGACGTTCGCCGGGATGATGATCTGGCGGCCCTTCTCATCGGTGAGGCGGAGTTCGGTGCCCTTTGCGAGGGCCTCGCTTACCAGCTTCGCCACGGCGTCTGCGTCCTGGTTGGACTCCAGGGCAATTTCGCGGCCGATGTTCTGAATGCCGATCTTTACTTCCACAGCAAGGCCTCCCAGCCAATCAAAGTGTTCACGTGACCTCGATGAGGTGTTCTCTATTTGTAGTCTAGGACTCCTTGGGAAAGCGGGAGATTCCGCGCCAAGCTAAACGGTAGATCAGGTCGCTGGCCACATCGAGGTCAAGATTGCCGTCCGTTTCGAGCCAGTACCGGGCGCTGACCTGCGCCATTCCGGACAGCCCCCGGCCCAGGAGCTGGGCCTCCAGCAACGGCAGCTTGGTGTCTTCCGCGATCACCTTCGCGATGGCGTCGGCGAAGGTCTTGTTGAATGTCTCCAGCCGGCGGGCCACGTCCGGGTCGTTCACCAGGTCCGATTCGAACACCAGCCGGTGGGCCTGGTCATCGTTTGCGATGAACTGGAAGTACGCGCGCATGACGGCCTGGACGCGTTCGTCGTTGTCCGTGGTGGAGTTCAGCGCGCCGAGCAGCAGCTCGGTCAGGGCGGTGAGGTGGCTGTCCAGCAGGGCCAGGTAGAGTTCGCGCTTGGACGGGAAGTGCTGGTACAGGACCGGCTTGCTGACGTGGGCGGTCTCCGCGATCTCATCCATCGCGGCGCCGTGGTATCCGTTGGCGACGAAGACCTCCTGCGCGGCGGCGAGCAACTGTGCCCGGCGCTCATCGCGCGGCAGGCGCGCGGAGCGCTGCGCGCCGGTGCGGGCCTGCGCCGCGGGCTTCCCGGTATGTCCCCGATCAACCGGTGCCTGATGAACCACTGTCGGCCTTCTTTCCTCGCTGTTGGCTCCACTTTACGCGCGGGTAATATGACCTGACGGCATCTTCGGGCATAGATTGAGGTATGGCTTCGAAGTTGACCGACAACAGCATTCCCGCCGCCGCTGCGCCCGTCCCCGGACCGCTGGTGGAGCCGGCAGAGGACCTGAGCCCGGCGGAGGTGGAACGCTATTCCCGCCATCTCATCATTCCCGAGATCGGCGCGCTGGGCCAACGCCGCCTGAAGAACGCCAAGGTCCTGGTGATCGGCGCCGGCGGCCTTGGCTCGCCCACGCTGCTCTATCTGGCCGCCGCCGGGGTGGGAACCCTGGGCATCATCGACGACGACGCGGTGGACCTGAGCAACCTCCAGCGCCAGGTGATCCACGGCGTCGCCGACGTGGGCCGGCCGAAGACCGAATCGGCGCGGGATGCCATCGCCGCCCTCAACCCCCTGGTCGACGTCCGGCTGCACAATGTCCGCCTGGATGCCTCCAATGCCCTGGAGCTGTTCGCCGGCTACGACCTGATCATCGACGGCGCGGACAACTTCGCCACCCGGTATCTGGTCAACGACGCGGCCGCGATCCTCGGCAAGCCCTACGTCTGGGGCTCGATCTTCCGCTTCGACGGACAGGTGAGTGTCTTTTGGGAGCAGTACGGGCCCACCTACCGTGATCTTTACCCGGAAGCCCCGCCGGCGGGCTCCGTGCCCTCCTGCGGCGAAGGCGGCGTGTTCGGCATGCTTTGCGCCGCCGTCGGGTCCCTGATGGTCTCCGAAGCGGTGAAGCTGATCACCGGCGTCGGACGCTCCCTGCTGGGCCGCGTGGCGCTCTTCGACGCGCTCGGCGGCAGCTGGCGCGAAATCAAGGTCTCCCGCGACCCGGAAGCCGCCCGGATCACCGAACTCACCGACTACGAGGCCTTCTGCGGTATTGCACCGACGGCCGACGCCGGCACCGAGCACACCGTCACCGCCACGCAGCTGGCCACCATGCTCGCCTCGCGCAAAGCCGGGCTGCGGCACTTCGAACTGGTGGATGTCCGGGAGAGCGGCGAATTCGAGATCGTCAGCATCGACGGTGCCCGGCTGATCCCGCAGGGCAGGATCCTGGCCGGTGAAGCGTGGGCGGAGCTGCCGCAGGACACGGACATCGTCTTCCACTGCAAAGCCGGGACCCGGTCCGCGGCCGTGCTGGCCGCGGCGCGGGCCGCCGGCTACGAACGGGTCAGCCACCTTGACGGTGGAATCCTCGCCTGGGTCCGCGACGTCGAACCCGGCAAACCTGTCTATTGAGAGGCATCCCGATGAGCATCGAGAACAGCGTCACCGAACAGCACACCATCGGCTCGGGCTTCGGGCCGCGGTCGACGGCGGCCGAGGTCGTCGCAGGCGTCGACCTGCACGGGAAGACGGCGGTGGTCACCGGCGGGTACTCGGGCCTGGGCCTGGAGACCGTGCGGGCGCTGGTGTCCGCCGGGGCCAGGGTCATGGTTCCCGCGCGGCGTCCCGACCATGCCCGCACGGTCCTGGACGAGGCCGGACTGAACGAGGTTCGCGTCGCCGGGCTGGACCTCGCCGACCTGGGCAGCGTCCGGGACTTCGCGGCCGGCTTCCTTGCCTCGGACTTCCTTGACGGGGCGTCCGGCCTGGACATCCTGATCAACAACGCCGCGATCATGGCCAGCCCCGAGCAGCGCGTCGGCCCCGGCTGGGAGGCCCAGTTCGCCACCAACCACCTGGGCCACTTCACCCTCACCAACCTGCTCTGGCCCGCGCTGGCCGCCGGCGGCGGCGCCCGGGTGGTGGCGCTGTCCTCCACCGGCCACAAGCTTTCGCCGGTCCGTTTCGATGACCTGAACTTCGAGGGCGGTTACGACAAGTGGAAGGCCTACGGGCAGGCCAAGACGGCGAACGCGTTGTTCGCCGTGCGGCTGGATGAGCTGGGGAAGCCGTTCGGAGTGCGCGCCTTCGCGGTGCACCCCGGCGGCATCATGACCGAACTGCAGCGGCACCTGCCACGCGAGGAAATGATCGCGTCCGGCTGGATGGATGAGGCCGGCAACCTCAACGAGCGGTTCAAGACCCCGGCGCAGGGGGCGGCCACCTCGGTATGGGCCGCGACCTCGCCGCAGCTTGCCGGGATGGGCGGGGTCTACTGCGAGGACTGTGACATCGCCGAACGGACCCAACCGGGATCGCCCGAGGCGCGGGTGCGGGGCGTGGACGCCCATGCGGTGGACCGGGCGGATGCGGAACGGCTCTGGGCAGTTTCCGCCGAATTGACCGGGGTCAACGCCTTCGCCTAGGAGGAGTCCCGGCCAGGCGGGATCAGGCTGATTCGCTGGCGGCGTGGTCGACCGGGCAGGCCGCGTCCGCGGCGGGGCGGGAGGCCGGCTGTTCGACCGTGATGCCGTAGACCGCTTCGAGGCCGGCCACGTAGTCGGCCTGCTGGCCGTTGGCCGCCAGTTCGCGGGCGCGGACGGTGGGCACGTGCAGCAGCTGCTTGACCATGCGGCGGAGGGCGAACTCGACTTCCTCAGCGGCGGCGGTGCAACCGTGGCGGGCCCGCACCTTTTCCATTTCGGCATCGAGCACGTCCATGGTGTGGCGGCGCAGGGCGACGATCGCCGAATCGACGGAGCGCGCCTCGCGTTCCTGTTCGAACGCCGTCGCGGCACCGGCGACGATGCCGCTGGCCTGGCTCAGGGACTCCGCCTGTTCCTGCGGAGCAGCCAGCCGGACGGATTCGAGGGTGAGCAGCTCGACGCCGTCGAGCTCCGCAACGGCGGGGTCGAAGTCGTGGGTGAGGGCCAGGTCGATGGCGATCAGCGGCTGCGGTGAGGCGGAGCGGATCCTGGCAAGCTCGGCGGCCTCCACCCGGCTGTCCGAGCCACTGCAGCCGATCATGATGTCGGCGGCGGCGACGGCGTCCGGCAGCGAACCGCTGTCCAGCGCGGTACCGCCGCGGGTGGCGACGAAGCCGGCGGCGCGGCCGGAGGAGGAGAAGACGGAGACGTCCGTGCAGCCGCGTTCGCGCAGCAGGGACATGGTGGCGCCGGCGTAGGCGCCGGTGCCGAACACCACCACCTTCTTGCTGGCCCAGTCGGGATTCTCGGACAGGTCGGTGGCCAGGTCCAGGGCTACCGAGACGATCGATAGCCCGCGGGAGCCGAGCGCCGTCTGCGCGCCGACGTCCTTGGCCGTCTTGGAGGCGGCCTGGAAGAGGCGGACCAGGCCGGAGCTGGCGGTGCCTTCGTGTTGGGCGGCGATCAGGGCGCGGCGCACCTGGCCGGCGATCTCGCGTTCGCCGACGACGGCGGAGTCGAGCCCGGAGCTGACGGTAAACAGGTGCCGGCTCACGTCCGGTCCGGTGCGGGTGTTGAAGGCGCGGGAGACGAGCTGCTTGTTGAGTCCGCTGGCGTCGCTGATCTGGGCGATGAGCGCGGCGCGGGCGGCTTCGACGTCGTCCGGGCGGGGCGCTTCGCCGTAGATTTCGAAGCGGTTGCAGGTGGCGAGGACCACGGCGCCCGCGACCGCCGGAGATTCCGCGAGGGCGGAAGTGGCAAGCCCGGAAGCGCCGGTGCTCAGTTGAGCAACGGTCTCGAGATCGATGTCGGCGTGTGTAGCCACCAATGAGAATAGAACCACAGCATGACCATCATAGCTTTTTCGTGTCCCGGTAGAAGAACAATCCGACGTGGGACTGGGCACGTCCGGGTGTGACCCGCGCCACCGCCACTGCCCCCGTTCGGGCGATGACAGGCTGTCGTTATCTTTTGGAGCCACTTTTCGGCAGAATCAGAGGCATGACTCCAAGCGCGGCGGCACCTCACGGCACGGCATTCGACGGCACGGCAAGCAACGGCACGGCCGGCGGCGGGCTCGACGCCGGCCACCCCCTGATGGACGGCCGCACCGCGGATTCGCCCCTGATCACGGCCTACCGCGGCGGAACGCCGTCGCGGCGTCCGGTGTGGTTCATGCGCCAGGCCGGCCGCTCGCTGCCGGAGTACCTCAAGGTGCGCGAGGGCGTGGCCATGCTGGATTCCTGCCTCCGGCCGGAGCTGGCCTCGGAGATTACCCTGCAACCGGTGCGCCGGCACGACGTCGATGCGGCAATTTTCTTCTCCGACATCGTCATCCCGCTCAAGCTGGCCGGCGTCGGCGTCGACATCGTCCCCGGCGTCGGGCCCGTCCTGGAGAAGCCGGTCCGCACCGCCGACGACGTCGCCGCCCTGCCGACGCTGACGTGGGAAGCGCTGGAACCGATCCGCGAGGCGGTCCGGCTGACCGTGGCCGAACTCGGCAGCACACCGCTGATCGGCTTCGCGGGTGCGCCTTTCACGCTGGCCGCCTACATGGTTGAGGGCAAGCCGTCCCGCGACCATCTCGGCCCGCGCACCATGATGCACGCCGACCCGGACACCTGGACCGCCCTGGCCAACTGGGCTGCGGATGCCTCCGGGCTGTTCCTCCGCGCGCAGCTGGAGGCCGGGGCCTCGGCCGCGCAGCTCTTCGACTCCTGGGCCGGGTCGCTCGGCCTGGCGGACTACACCCGCTACGTCGCCCCGGCATCGGCCCGCGCGCTGGACCACGTGCGGCACCTGGGCGCGCCCCTGATTCACTTCGGCACCGGCACCTCGGAACTGCTCGTGGCCATGCGCGACGTCGGCGTCGACGTCGTCGGCGTTGACTACCGGCTGCCCCTCGACGAGGCCAACCGGCGCCTCGGCGGCAGCGTCCCGCTGCAGGGAAACATCGACCCCGCGCTGCTCGCGGCGCCCTGGGACGTCCTGGAAGCCCACGTCCGCGAGGTCATCGCCGCGGGTTCGTCCGCGCCGGGGCATGTGCTGAACCTTGGCCACGGCGTCCCGCCGGAGACCGACCCGGACGTACTCACCCGCGTGGTGGAGCTCATCCACTCCATCGCCCCGGAGTGAGCCCGGTGGACCCCGACGGCGCCGGCACCGACGCCCCCGCGGCGACCTCCGCCCAACCCCCCGCGCCGACCGCCGTCGTGATCGGCGGCGGCATCTCCGGCCTGCTGGCCGCCCGCCAGCTGGCCCGGGCCGGGATCCACACCACCGTGCTCGAGGCCTCCGGCGCCTGGGGCGGCTGCGTCGGCAGCCACGTCGTGGCCGGACTGACCCTGGACAGCGGAGCCGAATCCTTCGCCACCCGGTCCAACGCCGTCGCCGCACTGGCCGGAGAGCTGGGCCTTGGCCCGCAGATCGTTCCGCCGAACCCGGGCGGGGCCTGGGTCCAGCTGCCCGAAGGGCCGCGGGAACTGCCCAGGACCGGCGTGCTGGGCATCCCGGCGAACCCCTGGGACCCGGAGGTCCGCCGCACCCTGGGACTGGCGGGTTCCCTCCGCGCCTGGGCTGATGCGCTGCTGCCCGCCTCGGTGGGAACACGGGCGGAGAACACCAGCGTCGCCGCCCTGGTCCGCGCCCGGATGGGCCGGCGTGTCCTGGACCGGCTGGTCTCACCCGTGGTCGGGGGAGTGCACTCGGCGGACCCGGCACTGCTGGATGTGGACATGGTGGCGCCGGGCCTGCGCGCCGGGATCCGCACCCATGGTTCGCTCGCCGCGGCCGTGAAGGCGCAGCGCCAGGCCGCCGGCAGCCCGCCGGGCCTGCAGAAGGCGGGTTCGGCCGTGGCCGGCCTGCGCGGCGGCATGCACACGCTGGTAACCGCCTTGCTGGCCGAACTCAGCGGCCTGGGCGTCACGCTGCTCACCGGGACCCGGGCGGAGTCGGTGCAGCGGGTTCCCGGCGGCTGGAGCGTCACCGCCGGCACCGGAACTTTCGACGCCGGCCGCCTGGTGGTCGCGGTGGAGGGCCCCGCCGCCGTCGGTCTGCTCGCCGCTGTCCTGCCGGAGGTCGCTGCCCTGCGCCCTGCCGCGGGACCCGACGTGCGGCTGGTGACGCTGGTGCTGGACCGGCCGGCGCTGGATGCCGCCCCGCGCGGCACCGGCGTCCTGGTGGCACCGCAGAGCCCCGGCATCCAGGCCAAGGCCCTCACCCACGGCACCGCAAAGTGGGCCTGGCTGGCCGACCGCACCGCTCCGGGCCGGCACGTCCTGCGGCTCTCCTACGGCCGCGGCGCCACGACGGCAGCCGCCGGCCAGCCGCCGGAACCGGCGGGGGACGAGGAACTGCTGGCCGCCGCCCTTCGCGACGCCTCGGCGCTGCTTGGTGTCCCGCTGTCCCGGGAGGAGCTCGTCGACTGGGACGTGGTGCGCTGGGCCGGGGCGTTGCCGTTCGCGGCGCTGGGCCACAAGCAGCGGGTGGAACGGGTCCGGCAGCTCTGCGCGGCGGAGGGGGACCTCGCCGTCGTCGGCGGCTGGCTGGCCGGCAACGGCCTCGCCGCGATCGTCGCGGACACCCCCCGGCAGGTCGCCCCGCTGCTTCCCTGATTCTTTCCCTGGGTCTTTCCTGCCACACGGCATCCGGCGGCCGTGTGGCTGCCGGACCGGCCCGGGAGCGGCCGGTACTAGCGCGGAAATAACGGTTCGGCAAATTTTCCCCGCCGGATTCCGGCCGCTACAGTCGATGACCATGGTTACGCACAGGTCCGAAGTTTTTGAATCGCCGGCCGGCCATGGGGGACTCCGGCGCGGCACGGCAGCAGCAGCACTCGGAGCGGTGCTGGTCCTCACCGCGGGTGTCCCCGCCACCGAAGCTGCAACACCCACCCCCGCCCCGGACACTCCCACCGCGTCGGTCTCCGTCGGCGTCGGCGGCCTGATTGACGGGCTCACGGGCTCGTGGACCGCGTCACCGTCGCCCACGTCCGGAAACGCCACCCCGACGCCGCCCGCAAGTACGGCGCCGCCGTCGTCCGCCACTCCCGCACCTTCCGGAAGCCCTGCGCAGCCCAGCACCCCCGGTTCCAGCGCCCCCGGTACGGCTGCCCCCGGTTCCACCGCGCCCAGGCCGGCGCCGGCCGCACCCCTCCCCAACGCCGTCCCCGCCGCGGGCAGTCCCGCCGCGGCGCCGCAGGCACCGGCGGGAACGGTACCGCCCGCCGCGCAGGACGCAGCAGCCGCCGGCACGTCCCCGCAACCGGCCGTGGCGGCCCCGGCCTCCCCGTCAGGCGCGCCGACGTCCGCCACCACCATGTCCGCGGCTAAGGCCGCTCCGATGTCCGCCGATGCGCGGCAGGGAGACGGCATGCGGGCAGCCTCCGACGTCGAGCCGTTCGGCCGCTCCGCCCTGGTGGGCTGGGGGATCTGCCTGGTGGCCGTCTCACTCGGAGCCGGCGTCGTCGTCCTGCGGATGCGCAGGGTCTGACTCCCCGCAGTCCGCCGGGGCCCCAGCGGCCCGACCTGTGAAATTAACCACTTCTACCGCTTGTAGAAGACCTTTGTTTCGACTTAGTCACAGGGAGGGGGCAAACTGGTACACATGAGCCACACTTCTGCCGAATCTGTCACCAAAACCGAAGAAACAGCCGAGCAGTTCTTCACGCTCTGGACGGTTTTCAAGCGTTCCGCCGACGTCCTGCGCAGCGGTGACGCAGCCGCGGACTTCGAGGCGCTCCTCGCCAGGCTGGCGGCGGACGGCGTCGTCCACCGCGGCAGCTACGACGTTTCGGCGATGCGCGCGGACGCGGACATCATGGTGTGGCTGCACGGCCCCCGGGCCGAGGACCTGCAGCGCGCGGTGCGTGAGATCCGCCGCAGCAAGCTCTTCACGGGCACCGAGATCGCCTGGTCCGCCATGGGCGTGCACCGCGAGGCGGAATTCGCCAAGAACCACACTCCGGCTTACTCCCGCGGCGTGGAACCGGCCGAGTGGCTCTGCGTCTACCCCTTCGTCCGCTCCTACGAGTGGTACCTGCTGCCCGACGCCGAACGCGGCGCCATGCTCCGCGACCACGGCCTGCTGGGCCGGGACTTCCCGCAGGTC